>JAKEEV010001001.1 GCA_022616395.1 Planctomycetia bacterium
CATCTCGGCGTTATACTGAGTTCGGAATGCGGAATTCGGAATGCGGAATCAAAGACCGGAACCGGATGTCTTTGGTTTTTATTCCGCATTCCGAATTCCACATTCCGCATTTGAAGGACTTCAATGCGCGTTCTTGCCATCGGCGACATTCACGGCTGCCTCGCTCCACTCAACGATCTGCTCGAATGGGTGAATCCCACGCCCGACGACATGCTTATCTTCCTCGGCGATTACGTTGATCGCGGGCCGGACACTCGCGGTGTGCTCAATCGACTCAGCGAGTTAAAGAAATCACGCCCGGTAATCTGCCTGCGCGGGAATCATGAGATCATGATGATGGACGCGCGTCGCGGAGGGCGTTCGGAAAAGAAAACGTGGCTTTCGGTGGGCGGCTTGCAGGCACTTGGTTCGTATGGCAGCGAGCCTGGGCGTTCCGGAACGCTCGAAGATGTCCCTGACGAACACTGGCACTTCCTGGAAAACGAACTCGTCGATTACCACGAAAGTGACCTGTTCATCTTCGTTCACGCAACCGTGCTGTGTGACTACGACATGAACGATCAGCCCGACTACGCGCTCTTCTGGGAGTTCCTCGGAGACGCGATGCGGCACCACTCCAAGAAAACCGTGATCTGCGGGCACACGTCGCAGAAGTCTGGAGTGCCGAAGGTGGTGCCCGGCGCGGTGTGCATCGACACGTTCGCCCACGGCGGCGGCTGGCTCACCTGCCTCGACGCCGTCTCCGGCCGCTACTGGCAAGTGAACGTCCTCGGCCGCAAACGCGAAGGACGCGTGGACTACGAAGAGGAGTAGGATTGTAGATTGCAGTTATGTGATTTCAGATTGTAAATACGGATGCAGTCCAGCCTCACAACTCCAGGTCTTCCAATCTGAAATCACAAATCTGCAATCTACAATCCACAATACTTACCGAACGGCCTTCGGGTCGAAGTGCGGGTTCTCGATCAGTCCGACGGGGTTCCCGAATGGATCCGCGAGGGTCGCGACCTGGATGCCTTCGCCCACGTTCTCGATTGGCTTCACCACGGTCGCGCCCAGAGCAACGACGCGAGCCAGTTCCGTCGCGATGTCCGGAGTGCCCCAGTAAGCGACCACGCCCCCCGGTCCCGGCTCGCCTTCGGGGTGCAGTCCCAGTTCAAAGCCGCCGACGTTGAACCCGACATAAAACGGCGTATCGAAGTACGGCGGTGCTCCGACGAACTGCGTGTACCACGCCTTCGCGGCGTCGAGTTGCTCCGACCGAACGTGCGCGATGAAGGTGCGAAGTCCGAGAATCATGACTGGTTCCTCCCGCGGAATTGGTGCTTCGGGGCTTGACTTGGACGCGAGGGCGTATACTATTCAAAAGTCCACTTATGGCAAGTGATCCGCCACAAGTTCGCAGCGAGAGGAAGACAGAAACATTCAAGCGACGATAGGTTGTGTTACCGGTTTTTCAGAATGCAACTTCGGGTGTCAGTGACACTCAAACAATGATCGGTTGTGTAACACGTTTTTCAAAATGCAACTCGGGGCCAAAAGTCGGCGACATTCAAACGATGATGTGTTGTGCAAGGCGTTTTGCGAAATGCAACTTCGCCACCTCCCGCTGAGCGTTCCCATCACGGGAACTTGGCGTAAGCGTCTTTCTCGAATCGGTTGTCGAGGTACGGGTCCAGCCCGCGGCGCCAGCACAGGAAACTCGAGAGTCCGTATGCTGGCAAAAAGAACGGTCCCCAGCGCATGTACTGGCCGACGTGGACGTGTTCGTGATCGCGCGTGCGGTCGAGGGACGCGCGATCCTGACCGAGAATGACGTGGCCGAGCGTCATCGCGCAGGCTCCCCGACACAGATTCCGCAAAAACCAACTCGCGAAGCCGCCGTGAATTTCCATCGCGCCGCGCTCGAAGCGAACCCCGCCACCCGAAAGCAACGCGGGCACAACGAAGCACGCGCCGAGTAGCGTGTTCGGCAACGCCCAGAGGTAGCCCAGCGGATAGGCGATGTAGCGGAGCATGGGTGCCTTCAGAGTAGTCATCACGCTCCGCGTGATGGTCGCTCGAAGAGCGACGATTGTCTTGGAGTCGCGGAAGAAGAAAGCCCCGCCCCTTCGGGGCGACATCACGCGGAGCGTGATGACTACTCTCAAGACATCACACTCCGCGTGATGACTCCGATACTCATCGACTCGCTCCGCGAGTCGCCTACGCTATTTCCCGTCGTAGTTTCTCTCCACCAACCCGACACCCTTCAGGATATCGCTTGGTCGGCCGAGGTAGTTGTCCACGATCATGTTTCCGCGGCCG
>JAKEEV010001002.1 GCA_022616395.1 Planctomycetia bacterium
GTGTGATACCGACATTGTACCTTCAACGCTAACCGAAAACATTCCAACCCCGCACGACTCCCACTACTTCTTCGAGGAGTTCCGCGACATGATGGGGTGAGTACCGTTACTTGGACTTCAGGCTGATGCGCGGATTCTGTTTCGGTCCGAAAGTACCCCGTGCAGCAATCTCGCCCTCGTTTCGCATGTTGCGAAGTGCTTTGTTCAAGTGGGTCTCCAACCAGAGTTCTTCTCGAAGGAAATCCGCCAGTTTCTGCCAGTGAGTCGGACCTGTCGCGAGTTTCTCCTTCACCCACGCGCACAGGGGGGCGAAGTCGGGTTCAGGTTCGACGAGTAACTGCTGTCTGGGATTATCGGACTTACTGGCATAGAAGCCGCCGTCGGGGCAGGCTTTCCAGATGCATTCCTTCATCAAATCCCGCCCGTCGGGGTGGTTCGTGAGGTGCAACAAGAAGTACCGAACTCTCCCATTGTCGAGCATCCGAATGTGCGTCCCCCATCGCGCTTTCGTGATTGTCCGAAACAGGTCGGCGCATTGTTCGGCACGGGCATCAGGCTCTGGAGCGTCAATAGTTCGCCAAGCGTCAGCAGCGAAGACCTCGTTGAGACGATTCTCAAAACTCCGGCGGGTTTCCTTACCACTCCGTTTACCTTGTGGGGCAGAAGTAGCGTCTTCATCGTCGAACAGACTCGCCTGCTTACTGCTCGGTCGCTCTACAGTTGCCCCCTGCGCCAGCCGCATTGCCATATCAAGTTCCCGCCAGATGACGTTCACGAACAACTCGACCTTTGGATACGTCATTAGTTTGCGAAGTAATTGTCCGGGAAGTTTGAAGCCGAACGGGTCGACAAAGATGAAACTTGGTGGGAATGTCCCGCCGACACTCTCAGCATCGCGAATGCCACGCTCGATGATCTCGAAACCGTCACCACACTCGGGCAGTGCCTGAACTTGCTTTGGGAGCGGGACTTCCTTCAACTCCTTGGTCAGTTCGGCATAATTCTCCTGATCTCGCTCAATGAAGTGGAACCGAACCTCAGTGTTTTGCAACATCCTGGCGCGTGCTTTGTGCTCCAACAACGTCGTCAAAGCAACCAGTGGCGATCCGAGTCGACCACTCAGGTGTTTCCCGCGTCCGGCATGGGTATCGATGTAAAGCAGATGCCGACAACCCGTTGAACCGAGCGTCATCTTGGGAAACCAGCCGTTGAGGTAGTGGTGAATGAGTTGATGCTTGATGTGCTGGAGGTTGGAATATTCGACCCAATACTCTGCGTTTGCGTCTGCGAGGCTCATCGATTCACCTCCGTCTCCTCTGCTTCGTGATCTTCAACGAGTCGCAGCCTCACTCGCCTTGACGGCATCTCCGCATCGCGAGTCTCGGGTTGGTCGTCGTGTGTGCGGTTGTCGAGCTTGCGGCCGGTTTCGTTCTTGCGCACGCCTCCCCACTGCTTGAAGAAGAATGATACCCCTGTCTTGCGGCACTGGTCGCGTAACGACCGCACCCACTCCAGAGCCATCGGCCGCGCACCGTGGCCGCTTTCCCCACCAACGATCATCCAGTGAATGTCGGTCAGATTCACTTCGCCCAAATCTTCCAAAAGCGGTTCAACCGAGAGAAATCGCACAGCGGCCGGCGCAAAACGGAGATGTTCGATTCGTGGCAGTCCGTGACGCTGATTCTCGACACTCACGCCCCACCAGACGTGCGGCAACTCCGCCGCGAACCGCAGTTTGGTTCGCAGAAGTTCAGCCATCCGCTCCGAACGCTTCGTCAAGACTTGGTAGGTATGCCAGTTCGCTGTCTCCATCACACGCGCAACGCGGACGATGTATTCGTCCGGCACATCGACGTGGAACAGGTCGCTCATCGAGTTAACGAACACGCGCCGACGCGCGGGCCATAGAAAAGGCTCCGTCAACTTCTCGGGAACGAGTCGGAGGTCGAATCCTTGCTCGTAAGGATGCCCCTTCACGCCCCGGAACCGCTCCGCGAACGTCGCAGCGTAACAATGTTTGCAACCTGGGCTGATTTTTGTGCAACCGCGAACTGGATTCCAGGTTGTGTCGGTCCACTCGATTCGGCTGTGGTCACTCATAACTAATCCAGAACCACTGTGATATTATGTTCACTTATAGCGCGGGTATACTTTCAACACAAGTGGAATCCGTCAAGCAAGAGGCATCCCCATGAGCACATTCCCAACTAACCCAGCGCTGGAATCCGCGATTGTCGCGCACGCGGAGGAAGACACTCCGCGCTTGGTGTATGCCGACTGGCTCGATGAGAACGGAGACCCCGACCGAGCAGCGTTCATTCGCGTACAGTGCCGGCTCGCGGAGATGCCGCCCGATCACCCCGATTGGGTCGATCTCATCGAGCAGCACGATGAACTGATCGCGCGGGTGAAGTGGAGGCAGGATCTGCAACCGCCAGATCCGGACGGCTTTTACTTCGACGATATGGAAGACGACGAGGCGCCGGTCCGCCGCGGATTCCCCTACTTCATCGACTGCCAGCTCGAAGACTACGAGTGGGATGATGAGTTTGAGCGAGTCTGTAAGGAGATTACGAAATTCATCCAGACCACCACGATTCGCGGAATCTACTTCTACTACCTCACAGCCCCCTTGCTCACGAAGTTGCTTGCGGTGCCCGCGTTCGCCCAGCTCACCGGATTGTCGTTCTTCGTCAACGATGATCCCACCGCAGGCGATGTGGAAGTTGGCAACACCGTCCGGCTCGTCGCGAACAGCCCCGCCACACGCGGCTTGCAGGAACTCTTCCTCTACGGCGATCTCCAGTCGCCCGCGATTGCCGCGCTTGCCAACGCGAAATCGTTCAAGGCGCTGCGTCGGCTGTCGATCCACGAACCCATGGGAACCAATGCGGAACATGCGAAGCTGTTCGCGGCCCCGTGGGTCCGCCGGCTCAATTATCTCAACCTCAACCTGACGATGCCGAAACCCGCGCGCAAGATAGCCTCAGCGCTCGGCGAGTTGCCAGAGCTTCACACGCTGGAACTGCGTCTGCCAAGCGACGCGGGAGCTAATCTGGCCTCTGGCAAGTTCCGGTCGCTGGCGAAGTTAACGTTCACCACCGCGCTCACTTCCAAGTTCGCCAGCGCTCTCGCTCGCGCGAAATTCCCCCGGCTCGCGGTGCTTGGGGTTCCCGGAAGCGGAATCAAGTTCGATGCGTTTCGCGAACTGCTCAAAGCCGACTGGTTTGCTCAACTGAGCGTGCTGGACCTTTCTGCCACTTCGGTGGGCGACAAGAGCGTGCGGGCGCTCGCGGCTCACCCGGTCGCCAAGACGCTCCGCATTCTGCGACTTGGAGGCAACACTTTTGGCGCAGCCGGGTTGAACGCAATCGCCAAGCCTGGCGCGTTCCCGGAACTCACGACGCTCGACCTCGGTTCGTATTCCAAGCAAAAGGCACCCGCGGCCGAAATCGCCAAGATTCTCTCCGCGTGCCAGTTCCCGCGTCTGCGTCACCTCAACCTGAGTGGCTGGCGAGTCAGCAACTCTGGCGCAAAGGCGCTCGCGACCAACCCCACGTTCGCCGGGCTGACGAGACTCAATCTGGAATCGTGCGGCATTGGCGATTCGGGAGCCGAGGCTCTGGTCAACTCTCCACACCTCCAGAATCTTGTGGAGTTGCAGATGAGTTGCAACTCCATCAAGACCGGTGCCGATGCGCTTGCAAAGGGAACCGTGATGCCGAGACTGGGCGTCTGCTGGTTAAGCGGCAACAAGATTCCCAAGAAGTCAGAGGATAAACTTCAGAGGCGCAAGAACATCTCCCTCTTCGTCTGAGGCACTTCACCCTCCATTGAAGCGTGAACCCGAAAGCACGCGACGCTGACTCTTGCGGCTCGCGGGCGAGCGGGCTTCGTTCCGACTGCACACAGGCACTTCCGGCACCGGGAGGCGAGTTGCGATCACCACCGGCTCGGTTTGCGTGACCGGCGATTCGTTTCGCACGGGTCGCTTGCCGTTAAGCATCAGACCGATCCAGGTGTGACGCACGCACAGTTCGTAGCTCACCAGCAAGACCGCGAACGTCAGGACATTGACCAGGAAGAATTCCGCGAGAATCGGCATCGCGCGCGGGGCCAACCACGCCTGAAACGCCGCCTGGATTGGGAAGCCGGCCAGGTAGCACCAGTACGAAGACTCCGTGAGGTATTTCCACCACCGGCTAGCGCCCGAGAAGCGTTGCTGGAACAGACCTACAAGAGCCGCGACCATCATCCACGTGTACAGCCCGCCCA
>JAKEEV010001003.1 GCA_022616395.1 Planctomycetia bacterium
AGCCGCGGCGACCTCTCCAACGACGCGGAGGTCAATCCGTCTGTCGATGCGATCGCCGAATTCAAGCTCATCACCAACAACTACTCCGCCGAGTATGCGCACGCCATGGGCGGGATCACGAGCTTCACCATGAAGAGCGGCACGAACGATCTGCACGGAACAGGTTTCTACTTCGTCCGGAACGAGAAACTCGATGCGCGGGGCTTCTTCCCAGCTACGCGTGCACCCGCCAAGCAGAACGAGTTCGGCGGCACGATCGGCGGTCCGGTTGTTCTTCCGAAGCTTTACGACGGCAGGGACAAGACCTTCTGGTTCTTCTCCTTCGATCAGTTCTATCGGCGCGGCGGCGCCCTCGGCGGATTGAACACACTGCCGACGGCGCGAATGCAGCAGGGCGATTTCGGCGAGATCGAGCGCGTGATTTACGACCCTGGTTCAGCCACAACTCCCGCGAACCGCACGCCATTCCCCAACAATGTGATTCCAACGAACCGCTTCAGCGAAGTCTCGAAGAAGATGCTCGAGTTTCTCCCGGACCCGGAGCTTTCGGGCATCGCGAACAATTCGATCGCGCCGCTGAGTAGTCCGCGGGCGGATGAGCGCACGGTCGGCTTCAAGATCGACCACATTATTTCGTTGGCGCACCGCGTCAGCGGCATGTATAACGATACTTACCGGCCGTCGATCAAGAGTCCCGGCCCATCGCGACTCATTCCGATCGGCGGCGAGTCGCAAACGGGGCTGCTGAACTACAACCTGCAGAAGGTTCGAACCAACGTTCTGCACCTCAATCTCGATTCAAACCTGACGCCGACCACGCTCAATCACATCGGCCTCGGTTATTCGCGCTTCCGCAACCCGAACTTCTCGCTTGGCTTCAATCAAGGATGGACCCAGCCGAATGGCGGCAAGCTCGGCCTGCAAGGTCTGCAGTTTGACCTGTTCCCGACGGTGCAATTCGACACTGAGGGTTACACGCGTTGGGGCGACAATATCGCCAGCGACAACTATTTCCACACATTCACCGCGCTCGACACGGTCACGATGATTCGGGGCAACCACACCTTCAAGTTCGGCGGCGAGGTGCAGCGGCATCGCGACAACTATCGCAACTTCGGCACGGGTGGCGGCGACTTCCGCTTCCGCCGTGAGACCACGGGCAACCAGACAGCAGGCGGCGACGCGTTCGCGAGTTTTCTGTTGGGTCAGGTGTCACGTGGCGACGCCTTCTTCCGGGATTCGATCCCCGGCGGACGATACACAGTCTTTGGCTTCTTCGTGGACGACACCTGGAAGCTCAGCAGCAAGCTGACCCTCACACTCGGGTTGCGTTGGGAACCTGTGGTTCCGCATAGCGATCCGCTGGGTCGCATCTCTTACATGGATATCGCGGCGCCGAACCCGGCCGCGGGGAACCTTCCGGGTGTGAT
>JAKEEV010001004.1 GCA_022616395.1 Planctomycetia bacterium
CCGCCGATTGTGTTATGCGAGAGCGTGACGCAGTGGCAGGCATAGCTCAAGTAGACCGCGCGCACTTTCCCTTTTGCGTCCTTCACGAAGAGAACCGGCAGGTCGTGGTCGGTCGGGCCGGTCTTCGCGCGGCGATTGACCGCAAACCTGACTTTCCCGACCCCCCATTCCAGCTTCGCGGGCTTCATGTCTTTCAATGCCTCAAGCGCGCACGCTTCGAGCTTGTCAATGAACACCGGCGTGTACTTGTCGATGTTCGCCTGATGTTCCTTCGGAATGGGGACGCCGAAGAGCGTGGGGTTCGCTCCGCTGAGCATTGGGCCGGTGTGCGTGTGTGTCGCGGTGATCGCCAGTCGTTCTTTCTTGAGGCCGGCTTTCTTCTCAAGCCTCTTGGCAAGCTCATCGAAAATGTTCGCCGGGATGCCGAGCACATCCACGGTCAGAAGCACGACGGGCGACTTGCTTCCGTCTTCGATGGCAATCGCCCGCGCGTGGATCTTCTGGTACACGCCCTCGGACTCTGTTCGCCGAAAGCCGAAACCATTGAGCCGAATGGCGTGATCGGGCGTGATGTTGGTCTTCGCGACTCCGACCGTGTAGGGCAGTGGCGGTTCGTCCGCGAATGTTGGACTCGAAAGCAGAGTGATGACGAGCAGCGAAAGCGGAAGTTTGGCGCGCACGGCAGCTCCTCCAGAGAGTGCCGGATTATCGCACACCGCGTCCCGGAACGCGACTTGCTTCGCCCAAACGGGAGCAGGACGCCGAGTTCGGCGTGGGCGGATTCAGTTCCCGCGCGAGTCGCCCGGCTCTTGTTTTCCCGTTGTTGACGCGAATAGGATCGGCAATTGCACATTCACTTCTACCTAAAGTCGCCCGATCGCGGTTCGCCCGTCAACTTGGCGGCTTTGGGAAGCACTTTGGGAACTGAATTGCGCCGATTCAGGCACCAGACGTTCACATGAAAGGAATAAGTCTATGAAACGAGTGTCTGTGATCCTGTTTGGTCTGGTCGCGCTGTCGCTCGGGTGCGAGAAGGGCACCAGCACCGCACCAAGTACCGACCCAACCCGACCGAAATCCGAACGCCGCCTGTCGGTCACCAGCCCAGGCGAACAAACTGTCACCCAGGACAAGACCGACGAGATGACAATCTCGATCAACCGTGACAACATTACTGGTCCGGTGGATATCGAACTGAAGAATCTGCCGCCCGGTGTGGAATTGGTGACCCAGGACATGACAATCCCGGCCGAGAAGTCGTCGACGGTCGTGACGATCAAGGCCAGTCCCACCGCAACACCTGTCGAAGACCATGTCGTCACGGTGATTGCCAAAGCCAAGGACGTGAAGGATCTCCCCGAGGCCACTACCACCTTCAAGCTTGACGTGAAGTCCAAGTAGGCAGACCAACACCAACACACCCGTCTTTGACGGGTGTGCTCGTTTCGTTTGCGTTGGCAATTATTTCTTCTCGGCCTTCCAGTCGGTCAGTTGCATGGTGGTCACACTCTCCTTGGTTTTGGTTTCCGACTTCACCATGCGCCCGGGAATCTGATTCGACATCCACGTCTTCGACGAAAAGCCGTCGAACTCGATCTGAATCCACTCGCATTCCACCTTCTTGCCGTTGATGGTGAGAGCCTCGCGTCCCTTGGTCTCCTTGAACTTCGGAACGGCCTTCGGATCGGGTTCCGGAATGCCCTTCGGGTCAACTTTCACCTTGGGCAACTTGGCGACGAAGTCGAAGGTCACGGGCGGAGCCTTGATCGTTTGCCCGGCGGCTTCAGTGACTCCGGTGATTTCGACCACGGCCTTCTCCGCGGTGAGCTTCTTGAGGGTTTGAGTCTGTGTCGTGACGACCTGTACTTTCCCATCGACGCTGGACTCGCTCTTGATGGTGACGAAGGCACCCTCCTTCCACTTGGCCCATTCCTGGTACTGCGGGTTGTCCACCGTTTCTTGAGCGAGCGCTGGGGCGTTAAGAACCGCAAGCACGAAGCAGCCGGCGAAACCGATCAGAGTGCGTGACATTGGAAACCTCGTGAGTTGAGGCAGCGCGTGAGCGACTGTCCGGGACTCGTTAACTCCAGTCCACTCTGGCGCTGTTTCTTCTCATGCCGCGAGAGGCCGTTGGCGAAACAACAAAAATTCCTCGTGAGGGGATTGAAGCGGGAATGCCTCCGCATCGGCTCAAGACGCCGATCCTGGCTGATGCTCTCGAAGAAGCCGGTTGCACGAATACGGACCTGCTTGACTCCTGCCGCACGGGTGATCCCGACATTGACGGCGTGTGGGTGCTTCGCGTGCTGTTTGGAGAAAGGTGAACACAGGAGACGCCCGACGAGGCACGCGAAGCTCTGCTCCTCGGTCGAGCGCCTTCACTGCTTCGCTCCCTTCGCACGCTCTTCCAACCCGTGAACGAAGTCCGTGATCCGGACGAACTCCGGCGGCGAGCGTTCCGGGGAGACAACGCGGACGTCGTGGCGATGAATGCCGATGCGGGCCTCGATTGAGGTCGTGCTGCTCTCGAACTGGAACTTGGGCACGCGGTCACGCATCCAGAAGAATCCCGTCTCACGCAATAGCTGTCGGCACTCCCGGTACGTCTCCTCCGACCGGAACTCCACCTCCTCCGTCGTCGGTTGACTTCCGGCGTTGGAGCCGTGAGTGATCGTTCCGCGACACTCTCCGGTGCGCTGGAGAACCCACCTCGCGGAACTGGTCGGACCGCCATAGATTCCGGACGACGAGCCGACCTGGATTTCGATGTTGTCGGCCGATTCTTCCCTGTCCTCGCCGGTTCCTCCATCTTCCGAGGGGAGTTCCGGAATGCTCAGGCACCCAACCAGCACGGTCAAAGCCAAGAGACCGATCAGCCGCGGGGAGGCAGACATGGCGACTCCGTGGGATGAAAGACCGCAGGCCGTGGCGGTGTCCGCGGAGGTATCGGTATGCCCAGAACGGCCGTGCCTCGCAAGCTCGATACCGCCGCCCAGGATTCACCTCTGGCGCGGGAAGCGGGACACGACCGCGAGCGCTCCGCGTCTCCCGGTGCGGCTTCCTTCTTTTTCAGCGTCGACCGCTTCGGCACACGGAATGCAGTAACCTCCAAAGGAGGTGCGATATGTCCGACCCCAAACAGACCGACCCGCGTTCGCCCCGAGACCTGTTGATAACGCGACCGGATGACGAGCCGCTGCCGACGCCCCTCGAACCGGCAAGCCCCGAGGCTCGCGGATACCCGGCTGACCCCAAACCTGTCCCGAAGCGCGGGCAAGGTGACCCGGACGAGACGAACCCGCCACCGAGCGACATCGGCCGCTCGGCCTGAGCGTCGACCCCCGTTGTGGTGCCACGCTTCGCCGGCCGGCGAGATGCCCTCAAGGTGGTAATCTGCCACTCTGCCAAATGAAGAAGCCCCGCAAGTGCTTGTTCTTGCGGAGCTTCTCTGAGTTACCCGGCCTGGATTCGAACCAGGACAAAGAGAACCAAAATCTCTTGTGCTACCGTTACACTACCGGGTAAAAGTTCAGATCAATTCACGACTTCAGACCGAACCACTTCTCCGAGCCGGTTGCTGGCGACAGAATCGCGACAGAGCAGCCGCCAATTCATTCATCCAATCTTACTTGGTGAACCAATCGTGACAAGTCGAACAGCACGGGAGAACGAGTCCTGGCGAATTCGTCGAGCAACACTAAGACGGATAATACCACCAGCGCGCCGAGGTCGCAGGCGCCCAAGAGCAAACCGAACAGCGGTGTTGACCAATACGCTACAACCCTTCTGAATTCCGACACGAAGTCAGCTACCAGACCAACGCGGTCAAGGAACAGACGCTCAAGGACCAGACTTCCCACAACTGAGGCGTTTCTCGGAGATTCATCATGCTCCTCCGCGCCTGGCCCGGCTCTGATTGGCTTCGCGGGAGTTCTGGTCCCACTCTCAAGTTTACCGACCTTCTCACGGTGAACTGATCCGGTGCCGTGAACTCAGATCTGTGGTGATCCCATGACCGATGTCACTCGCATTCTGTCAGCCATTGAGCAGGGGAATCCCGACGCGACCAGTCAGCTCTTGCCGCTCGTCTACGAGGAACTGCGCAAGCTTGCCGCCGAGAAAATGGCGAACGAACGCCCCGGCCAGACACTCCAGGCTACCGCGCTTGTTCACGAAGCCTATCTGCGGTTGGTAGATGTCGAGCGAGTCCAGCGGTGGAACAGCCGGGGCCATTTTTTCGCGGCCGCGGCCGAAGCAATGCGCCGAATTCTGATCGAAAACGCGCGCGGAAAGCATCGTCTGAAACGCGGAGGAGACCGGCAGCGGGTCGAACTCGCCGACGCGGTTGCCCCCGCGGTCGAAGATGATGTTATCGCGCTGGATGAGGCTCTCAGTCAGCTCGCGACCGAGGATCCAGTCGCGGCCCGCGTGGTCGAGTTGCGTCACTTCGCCGGTCTTGGTCACGAGGACATCGCGGCCGTGCTCGGTATCACCGTTTACCTTGCTCGTCAGAAGTGGACCTACGCCCGCGCCTGGCTGCGCAATGCCCTCGGCGGATGATTCTTCAGTTTTCTCGACAGCCGAGCGCGCAGTCGTCGCACTGAAGGGTGAACCAAGTGGAGGCTGAGGCCGTGCCGGTTGATCCCCAGCGTGTTCAAGCCGTCTTTCTCGCTGCCGCCGACCTGACAACCGGCGCGGATCGAGGAGCGCTTCTCGATAACCTCTGCGGAGCCGATGCCGAACTGCGCCGGCGCGTTGAAACACTACTGGAGGCTCACGAAGCTCCAGGCTCGTTTCTGGAACCGCTCGCTCCTCTTCAGGTTTCCACAGTCGATACTCCGCGTGCCACCGAAGGCCCCGGCACACTCATTGGGCCTTACAAGCTCTTGGAGCAGATCGGCGAGGGCGGTTTCGGTGTGGTGTTCATGGCCGAGCAAACTCAGCCCGTGAGACGCAAGGTCGCCTTGAAGGTTCTCAAGCCGGGTATGGATACGCGCCAGGTCGTTGCTCGTTTCGAGGCGGAACGGCAAGCTCTGGCGATCATGGATCACCCCAACATCGCCAAGGTTCTCGATGGCGGAGCGACTCCATCGGGCCGACCGTACTTCGTGATGGATCTGGTTCGCGGAGTTCCGATCAACGAGTTCTGCGATCAGAACAACCTGGCTTCACGGCAGCGGCTGGAGTTGTTCGTCACGGTCTGCCAGGCGGTCCAGCACGCCCACCAGAAGGGCATCATCCATCGCGACCTCAAACCCTCCAACATTCTGGTCACGATGCACGACACAACGCCGGTGGTCAAGGTGATCGACTTCGGTGTCGCCAAGGCGCTTGGTCAGGAGTTGACGAACAAGACGCTGTTCACCGGCTTCGCGCAGATGATCGGAACTCCGCTGTATATGTCGCCCGAACAGGCGGGGCAGAGCGGTCTGGATGTGGACACTCGCAGCGACATTTACTCACTCGGTGTGCTGCTCTACGAACTTCTGACCGGCACGACTCCGTTCGACGAGGAGCGTTTCAAGAAAGCGACCTTCGATGAGATCCGCCGAATCATCCGCGAGGAGGAACCGCCCAAGCCGAGTACGCGGATGTCAAGAATGCGCAGCACGGAACGCGCAACTCGGAATCCCGGCCCGACGACCGATCCGCGATCCGCGTTTCACGTTCCGAGCTTTCATGAACTTGACTGGATCGTGATGAAGGCTCTGGAGAAGGATCGCAACCGGCGCTATCAAAGCGCCAATAGCTTCGCGATGGATGTCAGGAGGTTTTTGAACGATGAACCGGTGCAGGCGTGTCCGCCGTCGGCGATCTATCGGTTCCGCAAGTTTGCTCGGCGTAACAAGGCCGCCCTGATCGCGGTCGGGCTGTTGGCAACCGTTCTGGTGGTCGCGACAGCAGTGAGTTCGTCCCAGGCGATCCGCGCGACGAACGCCGAGTGGCTGGCGGAGAAGCGACTTGTCGCCGAAAAGAGCGAACGCGCACGCGCAGTCGAGGCGGAACGACAGGCCCGTGTGCGCCTGTTTGAAGCGCGAGTGGCCCAGGCGCGCGCAAGCCGACTTAGTCGGCAGGCTGGTCAGCGATTCGAGAGCTGGCAAGTTCTGATCGAAGCCGCTCAACTGGCCCGCGAACTGGGACTTGGCGAGGACCGTCTGCGTGAGTTGCGTGATGAGGCGATTGCTTGCCTGGCCCAGACCGATGTGCAACTCGCCAAGGAATGGGACTGGAACTCGCACGGGTCCTCGTCTGGTCTGGCCTTTGATGCAGACTTGCAATGGTATGCACGCACCGACCGGGCAGGAACGATCAGCGTTCACCGAGTGGACGATTACCGGGAACTCGTGTCACTCCCCGGCGGGGGAGTAGGAGCAGCGAACATTTGTTTCAGTCCAGACGGACCCTTGCTCGCTATCCAGTCCTGGAAGTTGTTACCCGACCAGCCCACCAACTTCCAGTTGTGGGACTGGCAGCGGAAGCGCTGCGTCTTTGAACCTTCCTTTCCCGTCCACGCAATGGCGTTCAGCCCGGACGGGCGTTACCTGGCTCTGGGGCACAACACCAAGACGCTCACCATTTACGACACGGTCACCAGGAACGAAGAGCGGATGCCGCTCGACTTCACGCCGGCGAATGTGACCTTCCATCCAGCCGGCAGCAAGATCGCGGTGGCCAGTTCCGGAGGCGACATCCAGGTGCGCGAAGTGAGCACCGGCAACATTCTCCGCAAGTTGCCTGCGCGTTCCTCCGTGTGGCAATTCGCCTGGCACCCGGATGGTGTGTTGTTGGCGGCGGGGTGCGCAGACTCGCACTTGTACTTGTGGGATATGGTGACCGGTCAGGAACACGCGGTGTTGCGCGGGCATCAGGCGGGCGTGGTGCGAGTGGCGTTCTCGCCGGACGGAGAGACTCTTTTGAGTTCCGCCTGGGACGGAAGCAGCCGACTCTGGGACTCTTGGACGGGCCGCGAATTGGTTCGTTTTCCGGGTGAAGCCCGACACTTCAGCCGAGATGGTCGGCGACTGGCTGGGGTCGTTGGAACAAAGCTCGCGGTGTGGGACGTTGCGATGAGTCGGGAATACCGCTCACTGCCCAAGAGCCAGCCAACCGCCAAGGAAGGTATTGGAGG
>JAKEEV010001005.1 GCA_022616395.1 Planctomycetia bacterium
GAACCGGCAGAATACAATTTGCTCCTCGGTTCGTTGAGAGTCCATACGTCTTGTCGGACTCGGCCCGGCACGCGGAATGTCTCAATCACCAAGGCCTCGCTCGGAGCGGAGCCAGGGCGACCTGCTGTCACTTCAAAGTCGACGAACGACTCGTACTTCAACTCGCCGCACCGCCACCGGGCGAACTCTTCTCGACTTCCGTAGGCATCAACGATCTTCTGGTAGGTTTTCTCAGGCGGGTCATCCGGCGAGAGAGCGTGACAGCGGGCGATGAAGCCGAGGACGAGACACGCGACCACGACAAGAGCGCCGAACGCGGCGAGTCCGCGCAACTGACTTCGGCGATTGTTCTGGGGCTTCGGAGGAGCGGGAGGTTGATCGGCCGACATCACTGCCCTCCCCTGTGTTTACCTCACCACAAACGACGCCGCGGCTCGGTCGGTGAGCGCGTTGAGCGGATCCCACACGATGCCGGTCGCGAAGAGAAGCGCGACAAGTACCACAAGGAAAAGCGTCGTCGCGGGCGAGATGCGAATGGGTTCGGTTTGTTCAGGTGGTTCCAGAAGCATCGCGCGGGCGACTTTGAAGTAATAGTAGGCGCTGATGGCGGTGTTCACTGCTCCAATGCCGAGCAACGTGTAGAACGCGATGCCCAAGCCCTTCGGGCCGGAGGCCGAGGCGGATTCCGCTGCTTCAATCACGGCCGCGAACACCTGGAACTTCCCCGCGAATCCGCCCAGAGGCGGTAAGCCCAACAAGCTTGCCAGGAACACCGTCATCGAGATCGCCAACATCGGATTGCGCCGAACAAGCCCGCGCACAGAGCTAATGTTTTCCGAGCCGGTGGCGTTTCGTATCAGAGCGACAACACCGAAGGCTCCGAGGTTCATCGCGAGGTAAGCCGAGAGGTAATACAACACCGCCGAGGCTCCGACCTGAGTCACCACGGCCAGAGCCATGAGCATGTAGCCCGCGTGCGCAATGGTGGAGTACGCAAGGAGCCGCTTGAGACTTGTCTGACCGAACGCCGCGAGATTGCCGAACGTGACCGTGATCGCTGCAATGACCGCGACTCCCACACCGACGTTCGCGGGGATGGCCCAGTCGTTTAGCTGCACTGAATGAAGCGAAAGTAACAGCCGACCGGTCAAGCCAATCGCGCCGGCTTTCGACGCGACCGAGAGAAACCCCGCGACTTCCGCCGCTGCCCCATCGAACACATCCGGGCACCAGAACTGGAACGGCACCACCGCGAGCTTGAATCCCAAACCCACCAGCGTGAACGCGATCCCCGCCAGCACCGGCAAGTCGAGTCCGCGCGCAGCGATACCAACAGCCACATCCCGGAACACCCCGCTCCCGAACGTGCCAGCCAGTAGCGAAATGCCGTAGAGCATGACGCCGCTCGCCGCGGCTCCATACACAACGTACTTCAAAGCGGCTTCGCTCCCTTGACGCTTCCCTTTCAAGAAACCCGCGAGTGCGTAACCCGGCAAGCTCGCCATCTCCACCGCGATGAACGCCATCAAGAGGTGGTTGGCGCTTGCCATCAGCATCATGCCGAGCGTTCCTCCGAGCAGAAGCGTGTAGAAGTCCGCGGAGTCCGTGACATCCGGAATACCGGTAAGCCGGGAGAGTAACACTGTGAGTAGCGCTGCAACGAGCACAACCACATGCACAAACCCGGCCCAGTCATCCGAAACGAGCATCCCGGAGAAGTACGCCCCGGCCCACGAGTTCTCGTAAACCTGATAGCTGCCCGCGAAGAGTGCCAGCACAAGCGACACAATCGCCACGTTTCCCAGATGAGCGCGATCGAAGAGAGGAACAAGTCGCGCGAGCAGAAGCGTCACGATCCCAACGCACACCGCTAACTCCGGCAGGAACACCAACAGATCCTGACCGAGCGAGTTCTGGAGGTTCTCGACGTTGGTGCGTGTGGGGAACATGCGGGGAAGTCTCTGGCGAACCCCGACCGTCCGGGAGGGGTGAAGGTCGATAGCCTACCCGCCGAGCGGAGGAATGGAAAGTGTCTGCAACCGGCCGACTACTTTGCTCCTCCCTGTTGAACGCGACTTGCAAAGCGGGTAACCTGTCTCTTCAACCCGCCGGTTCGCGGCGCGGACCCAAGCCGCGCCGTTTCCGTTATCATTCCACACTGAATGTGAGTGAGGCTCTACCGTGACTCGCCTGACCCTTGCTACTTTCGTAGTCGCCGCACTTGCCGCGACCGCTTCCGCCGATAACTGGCCGCAATGGCGCGGACCCAAGAACGACGGCCACTCCTCCGAGAAGAACATCCCCACCGAGTGGGGCGCGGAGAAGAACCTCGTCTGGAAGCTCAAGATGCCCGGTCAGGGTTCCTCCACGCCGGCCGTCTGGGGCGACAAGATCTTCGTCACCTCCGCTGATGGCGAGAACATCGTCCTGATGTGTGTCGGCACCGATGGCAAGGAGAAGTGGAAGGAGAAGCTCACGAATACCGGCAAGGTGAAGTACAAGGGAGGCGAGGGGAACGACGCTTCTGCTTCTTGCACCACCGACGGCAAACATGTGTGGACGTTCGTTGGTAATGGCAAGCTCGTCTGCTACACCGTGGCCGGCAAGCATGTCTGGGATGTCGATCTCCAGAAGTACGGCAAGTTCAATATCCAGTTTGGCTGTCACTGGACCCCGGTGCTCTACAAGGACAAACTCTACGCCCAGGTGATGCACCGGAACTCACAAATCGTGGTTGCGTTCGAGGCCGCCACCGGCAAGGAACTGTGGAAGAAGGACCGACCGGGCTACAGCAGGGGCGAAAGCCCAGACACCTACGCCAGCGCGTTCATCTGGGAAGGCGAAGGCGGGCCGCTGCTCATCGCGCACGGCAACGACTACTGCACTGGCCACAAGCTCGAAGACGGAACGGAAGTCTGGCGCGTCAACGCGCTTAACCCGAACAGCAACGGAGCCTGGCGATTCGTCTCCTGCCCATTGGTTACCCCCGACCTGATCGTGGTGCCGTCGTGTAAGAATGGCCCAACGGTCGCCCTCAACCCGACGACCGCGAAAGGTGCCATCGAACCAGACAACAAGGCCGAACTCTGGCGGATCAAATACACGCCGGACGTGGTCGCTCCGATTCGCGTGGGTGACATCGTCTACTTCACCGATAACGGTCCCTTCACCGCCGTGGAAGCCAAGACAGGCAAACAGATCTATCGCGAACAGCTCACGAAAGCGATTCACCGTGCTCAGATTGTGACCGCCGACGGCAAGATTTACATCACGTCAATCAACGGAGCAACAGACGTGGTTCAGGCCGGCAAGGAGTTCAAGAAACTCGGCACCAACACGCTCCCCGACAC
>JAKEEV010000133.1 GCA_022616395.1 Planctomycetia bacterium
GACGAGATTCGCAAGTTCGAGCCGGACAAGGTGGAGGAAAAAACGCAGGAGTGGATCGACAAGCGGGCGAAAGACGAGAAGTACATGATCGCCGTCCGCAAGCGACTGATCGATTACGGCATTCCCGAAGCGCGGCTCAACCGATTCCCCGCGGCTCAAATCATTCTGCTCGACGAGATGCGCGAATATGAAGTCCGGCGGGACGAGGCTGGCAAGTACATGAACCTCCCGACCTGGGAAGCCATGCCCGCCCTGAACAAACTTCAGCCGCCCAAAGAGCCAGCGCTCTTCGATCTCTTCGTCCCGGCGGTTCACAAGATCCGCCAGGCACAAGGTCGCCTGGAACAACGCATCGCGCTGTTGCGTCACGTCGAGGCGCTGCGAATGTACGCGGCCGCGCACGACGGGAAGTTCCCCGAGAAGCTCACCGACATCGATGTTCCGCTGCCGGTCGATCCCTTCACCGGCAAGCCGTTCCGTTACGAACTGAAGGGTGAAGTTGCTCACCTGCGCGGAACCCCACCGAAGGGTTCCGAGAAGATCGCCGCGTTCAACCTGCACTACGAGATCACGATCAGGAAGTGAACGTCGAGGCGTAAGCGCGACGGTTTCTGTGCCTGAAAACGAGCCGCGACCGCAAGGGAGCGGTTAACGTAAGCCCGCTCCCTTGCGGTCGCGGCTCGTTGAAAACTCACAACACCATCGGCCTGACACTTACCGTTCGTACCATCGGGCTTACGCCTCGACGCTGAAAGAGGGTTCCTCCGCGATGACATTCATCCTTCTTGCCGCAGTATCCATTGCCGAGCCGCCCGCGGAGGCTGTGGTGCAACTCTCCGCGCAGCCAATGGCCGCACCGAAGCCGGCGATGAAGTATCACCTGCTTCCGGAAGTGCGCGAACTGAAGCCCGGCAACCCGGTTCAGTGGTACTTGCGCTGTTTCATGGAACAGCGAGTCTTTTTCTTCAACAAGGAAGTGGTCGCGGAACGCGCGCGGTATCGCACGATGCCGCTGAAAGACTTACCGGCGGCCAAGCTCAAAAACTATGGCGGTCAGGCACTCACGCAGGCCGACTGGGGCGCGCGACTCGACACGCCCGACTGGCAAGTGCTCGATCGCGTGCAATCCGAAGGAACTGACCTCGCGTTGCCGGAACTGGCTCCACTGCGGGAACTCGCC
>JAKEEV010001006.1 GCA_022616395.1 Planctomycetia bacterium
CCGTTGAGCGCGTTCTCGATGGGAACGGTGACGAGCGATTCGACTTCTTCGGTGGAAAGGCCGGGCGCTTCGGTCTGGATTTCGATAAGAGGCGGAGCGAACTCCGGGAACACGTCGAGCGGAGCGCGCTGAATCGAACGCGAACCGACCACGAGCAGCACCACGCACAGAGCGAGGACAACCACCCGCAGCCGGATCGAGTTGGAAATAAGCGCGGTGAGCATGATGGTTGGCTATTTGCTGAAGCCGGTTTCGGTGCCGAACAACTCGGCCGCGCCCGCGGTCACAACTACCGTTTTGGGTGATGGGCCATCATCCAAAACCGCGATGTCATCCGTGATGTGCCGAATAGTTACGCGGTGGCGTGTGTAGGTGCGGTCGGCGGTCTTCACGTACAACCACGATCCGCCGTGGAAGTCGTACACCACCGCCGACCACGGGACCGTCAGCGATTCGGCCGGTTCATTCAGAGTCAGCGATACCGCGACCCGCTGACCAGGACTCAATGGTGTGCCAACGAACGGCGCGATGGCGAAGCCGCCAGCCCCACCCACAAACGCGCGCCAGCGCTCGTCGGTCATGTCCGGGTTGCTTGTGGAGAAGAAAAGGTCCACGGTGCCGCTTGTCGGGTTCGCTGTGGGTGGTGCGACGACCGGCCAGGCGGGGCGCGTGATGTTCTCCGCGTGAGCAACGAGCGGTCCAATGGTGGCCGGTGCGGTGAGATTGAGTTCGTCCCGGTCCCCGACGTACACCGGTACGCGAACCCACACGCGATCCAGGTTCATCACTTCAAAGAGTGGCGCTCCGGCCGGCACTGTCTGACCCGGAAGCGCGGTCACGGTTCGCAGTACGCCATCCATCGGCGATTCAACCAGGATCGGTGTTCCACCACCGGCTTCCAACTCACCGAGAATCTTCGCGAGGTAATCTCGCCGGGCGGTTGCGGCCTCCACGAACTTCGTCGCGACCTCCACCTGAGCTTGAGCTTCGTCCACATCACGCTGTCTCCCGGCCCCGCCGGCCAGCACTTCCTTCGCACGAGTCAGCGCGATCCGGGCGGCCTTCAACTGCTCCTCGGTACTCTTCACCTGCCCGTCGGCTTCGATTCGTGCAGCGGTCAAGTTCGCGCGCCCAACGGGGTCGAGCAGCGGAACCAGATGCAACACCGGCTTGCCCGCCTGGACGGCTTGCCCGGCGACCGGAGCGGTTCCGAGCTTCAGCGTACCGGCAAGCGGAGCAGACACAATCACCGAGCGACCCGGCGGGATGATGACTTCTCCGCCGTAGACGCGCTTTCGCGACATCGCCTTGCGCACCACGGGCGCGGTCCGAATGCCCAGGCGAGTCTCGGCCTCCGCGGTGATGGTGAACGTCGTCGATTGATCTTCCTTGAACGGCTTTGAAACGGTCGCGGGGATTGGTGGAGGCAGCGACTTCGCCGATTCGCGAGGTTTCACGACCCAGAACCACGCCGCGCCTCCGGCGGCTCCCGCGACAAGCGCGGTGCCGATGATGCCGGTGATTAAGCCCTTCTGGTATGACATGGTGTCGTTCTCGTGGGAGTCACTTCAAGCGCCGGCCGACGCTGCGTTCCAGTTCGGCCCAGGCGCGTCGCAACTCGGCGAACAGTTGGGCTTCGCGTGCAAGAGTATCGATCAATTGCCGGTTGGTTTCCAGCACGATCAGGTAAGTCGCATTCCCCTTCTCGAAAGCAGCTTCCGCGCGGCGGATCGCGGCTTCGACTTCCGGGCGAGTCTTGCGGAGGAGCAACTCCAACTCGGCACGCGACTGATGATAGCGAGCAAACGCGGTGCGCACGTCCTGGATAATCTGATTGTGGACAGTCAGCCGTCGGCGGGTGAGTTGATCGAGTTCCGCTTCCGCGCGTGCGATGCCGCCCTGATTGCGATTGAAAATCGGAACTGTCATCCGCAGAGCCGGGCCAAACTCGTGACCGGTCAGTCGTCCGCTCGTCGCGTCGAGAATGCCCAGAAACCGCACCCAGCCCAGCCGAGCGATCCGTAATCGCTCTTCGGCTGCCAGAGCCGCTTGATCGGCCGCGAGCGCATCGGGGCGAGTTTGCACGGCCTCCGCGACCAGCTCTTCCACTCCACTGATTGTGGGAGGCTCGAACGCGGTCTTCTCCGGCACAAGCGCGAACGTGAACTGCGACAGGCCGGTGAGGTTGCGGAGTCGCTCTTCGGCAACGGGCACTTCGGTGCTGATACGAATTAACTCCTGCTGAGCCTGAAGCGCATCGACGCGCGCCGTGGAGACGTCCAGTTCGCTGGCCTCTCCGGCCTTGAGCCGAGCCGCGGCCAACTTCGCGATGTGTTCGCGCAACTTCACAGCGCGCTGCGCGACGCTGACCCGCTCGTGAGCCAGTTGCAGGTCAGCGAACGCCTGTCGCGTGTCGCGGATGAGATCCAGAGCAAGTTGCGTGAGGCGAGCACTGGCCCGCTCGTTCTCCGCGGCGGTCGCCTTCAGCCGCAATGGGCGCAGATAGAGAGCTTCAATGGGGAATTCGATCGCGTACTTGAACGGCTTACCGACCGCCGACCAGAAGTAGATGAACTCCGGGTTCGGCAGTAGCCCGGCCTGCACCAGATCGGCTTTCGTGAGATCGAGATCAACGAGCGCTTCGTGGAACGCGGGGTTGTTCCACAGAGCGAGCACAACCGCTTGCTCCTCGGTCAGCGGTTGACCATCGGCCAACCCATCCGGCACAAGGACACGATCGGGCAGAGGACCGGAACCGAGCGGCTGGCCGAATCGCGTTTCGATTGCCCGCGAGACATCGCCTCGATCAACTCCCGGCGGAGTTTTGCACCCGGCCAGTACGCACAGTCCCACCGCGACCACACACGCGATGCGTCGTGATCGAGCAGTCGCGATCGCGCTTGCCCGAGTTCTCAAGACAGCGCACCCTACTCAGTTTTTCGTTGAGGACTCTGCTTAATCTTGGTTATCGGCAATCGAGAATAAAGGAGAGATGCGTTTTTCTCACGATCTTCGACCCCTCCACCAATGCGCCCATCTCGTGCCACTGGTGGCCGACAAAGAAGGATGCTTCGCGGAAGTTGAACGATGCGGAAGGTCGGTCGGGAACGAGCTTCGTGAAAGGTAGTGTCTCAGTTTGGTTTGTTGTAGCCGGCCTCTGTGAGGCCGGGCCGGCGTCGCAGACCCCGGCTACAGCAAACTCAGACACTACCTCGTGAAATGAACAAACCTCTGACTTTTCAGAGGTTTTGGACCGGTTGGACCTGGTGGAAAACTCTTGAGTATTCAGAGGCCTCGGCCGGATTCGAACCGGCGAATAACGGTTTTGCAAACCGCTGCCTTACCACTTGGCTACGAGGCCACATCGAACGGCTTTGAGAATGCTATCGCTCCGCGCGGTGGCTGTCAATTGATCGGTCCTATCCAGCGCGCGACTTCAACTTCTTCCCCAGCTCGGCGATTCGCCGCTTGCACTCGTCTCGGGCCGCGATGTAGCCCGTTGTCGTCACGTTCCCCGCCTTTAGGTAGTTGAGCACAACGGCCTCCGCATCCATGAACTCCGCGCACCCTTCGGCAGTCAGCGCTGCCAGTTCGAGTGGGATTGTCGTCACGCCGTTGCGGTCGCCGTGCAACAGATCGCCGGGGTTGATCCACACGCCGCCAACGCGCACCGGTACGTTGAGTTCCACAATCTGAGTGTAGCCGTGCGAACAGATCGTGCCGCTGGTGAAGCACGGAAACTTGAGCGGTTCAACCTGATCGAGATCGCGACCCGCTCCGCTGGTAATGAGTCCGACGCAACCGAACGCCTTGTAAGTCGTACACATGACTTCGC
>JAKEEV010001007.1 GCA_022616395.1 Planctomycetia bacterium
GCTGCGCTCTTCGACTTCGACGGCACGCTGTCGCTCATTCGCGAAGGGTGGCCGCGTGTGATGGTCGATCTGATGCTCGACCGGCTCCGCGAACAGAGTTTGATTGCCGAACCGGAATCCGCGTGTGCCGCGCATGTCGAAGCGTTCGTGATGGCACTCAACGGGCACCCGACAATTCGCCAGATGGAGCGATTCGCGCAGGAAGTCGTCACTCGCGAAGGCAAACCAGACGAACCGGCCGCGTACCTTCAGCAGTATCTCGACCGGCTGATGTCCGTGGTGAGCGGGCGGTGGGAATCGCTTGAATCACGCCGCGCGAAGCCTGAAGAGTGGGTTGTGCCCAACGCGCACGGCATTCTGCGCGGGATGCAATCGCGTGGAGTTCCGCTGTTCGTCGCCAGCGGCACGGACTTCGAGCATGTGTCGCGCGAAGTGGAATTGCTTGAACTTGGTGAGTTCGTCTCGGGGCGAGTGTATGCACCGAAGGCTAACGACGGAGCCTTCCGGAAACGCGATGTGATCGAACTTGCGATTAAGGAATTGGCTATTAACGGCGAAGAGTTAATCGGTTTCGGCGATGGTGTTGTTGAGACACAGGAAGTGAAGGGCGTCGGCGGTGTCGCAGTGGGCGTTGCGAGTAGCGAGGCGGGTGTCCGAGGCGTGAAGGCAAGTAAGCGTGAAACGCTCATCGCGGCCGGCGCGGACCTCATCATCCCCGACTACGAATTCGCCGAGGACTTACTCGCGTGGCTGTGGGGTTGAAGACACAATCGTCACGCTTCCTCTTCCGCCGTCGACGCGAAGAAGCTGGCCGGTCTTCAATCGCTCGGTTGCACCGGGAAGGCCCGCGACTGCGGGCAAGCCGAATTCGCGCGCGACAATTGCGCCGTGAGAAAGCACACCTCCGGTTTCCATGACGAGCGCCTTCGCCTTCACGAATAACGGCACCCACGCGGGATCGGTGGATGGACACACCAGAACGTATCCGCCCTCTTCTGGCGGAGCGGCTGGCTCCGTGAGCACCAGAGCTGGCCCTTCGGCGACTCCAGCCGACAGTGGAACACCTACTAACTCCTCACCGCCTGTCGGTTCCGGTAACGGGCAACCGATGGCTTCGAGATCGTCGCTGAAGAGCACCGGAGGAACTTCAAGCGAGAGTTCTGTTTGTCGTTTCTTGCGCGCGGCAGCAATCTTGGCGGAGAGATCTTTCCCCGCGAGCAAATCCGGCAAGTCGGCTGGCGTGAGAAACCAGATACCGCCATTGAGCGCGAACCTGCGGTCCAACTCCACCAGTGCGCGACGAATGACCGCATAGCCCATCAGTAAGTAGTGCTTGCCCGCTTCGCGTAAGCCGAGGTAAGTGCGAAGCCGCTCCACTTGCCGCGCAAACTTGTCGCGGAACGGCCCGCCGAGTTTCGCCTCATCCGCGATCTTCTCCATATCCACGCTCACGGCCGCACGGTCGTGGCCTTTGGCGCCGCGAATGAGTTTGTCTAACTCCTCTGGTGCTTCACTCCAGCGCGGCTGGGCCAGTTCCATTTCGTTTGTTCCGCGATGGCCGAACTGAGTCAGGAACTCGGTTCGCGTGATCGTCCCCGAGGCAAGTTTGCGAATTCCCAGCGCGAGATTCGCATCCTCAGGCGGAGCCGCGCCCAAGCTCAACTCGCCGACCGCGACGCGGGCACGCTCCTCACCGAGCTTCGGCTTGAGCGTCTCGAACACTTCGGTCCACGCAAGGTCAGCGAACACGGTTGGCTTCAAACTCTCGCGCGCAAAGTCCAGGAGTGTCTTGTTCACCCACAAATCGAACTCGCGCACGAGCGCTGATGGTTCTCGCTCCGACCAGTTTTGAGTCAGCGCTTGCCGCGCGGATGAAACGAACGGCGGCGCAATCTCCGTGGTGAACTTCGCGGAGAAGGTGGCGGAAAGATGCCTGGTCGCGTTCATCAACCGCGTGAGCTTGAGCATGATGCCCGGCAGCGCGAACACGCCGAGGAAGCAACCCTTCCCCGCGAGCGGGTTGAGCATCGGCTTCGGATCGAGTGCCTTTCGCGGGTCGCGTTTGTAAAGGCCAAGCGGGTACTCGAACGGCGGCTGAGAGAACTGCATTCGCGGAAGGCGTGACAGGTTCGCCATTGGTCGTCCGGCAACGAGATCGAAACCGGAGAGTGAACCAAGTGCAGGGTCGGGCTTCGCTCCGAGGTCGCGATTCATCATGCCGAATCCGCCATCGGCCGCGAGCAGTCGTTGAACAACGGCCCAGGTCATCGGAGTTGGTTCGGGAAGCACTTCGCTGAGGTTGTAGCGAACCCAGACGGTGCCCTTCGGATCAGCTTTTGCTTTCAGTTCGGCAATCACCACTCGCCGCACCTGTTCGCGTTCGGCTGCGGTAGCAACCGTGATTGGTCGAGCTTGCAATAAGTGGAACGTGCCATCTGCATAAGCCCATTCCACATCGCGAGCGTCTCCGTAGAAGGCTTCGACCTTGCGCCCGAGTTCCGCAAGCTGTGACAACGCGGTGTCACTGAGACAGAACTGCTGCTGAAGTTGGGGAGAAGCGTGTTCCTCGATGCCCGCGACAACCCGAACCGCCTTCGAGCCGAGCTTGCGATCCAGGACGCTCCCCGTTTCGCGCTCCAGAGTGAAGCGATCCGGCTGCACGCGCCCCGACACAACCACTTCACCCAGTCCCCACGCGGCTTCCACAAGCATTCGCTTGTTGTCTGGATCAAGCGGATCGCGCGTGAACAATACTCCGGCTGCCTCCGCGGGAACCAGTTTCTGCACCACGACCGCCATCGCGAGCCGAGCCGCGTCCACGTTCTGCTTCGCTCGATACGCGACCGCGCGCTCGGTGAATAGCGATCGCCAGCAGCGCTCGATGGCATCGATCAGCGGCTCATTGCCCTTCACGCCGAGAATTGTTTCCTGCTGGCCCGCGAAGCTGGTGTCGGCCGCGTCTTCGGCTGTTGCGCTTGATCGCACCGCGACCAACCCGCTTCCGATACTTTCGTAGGCTTTGTGAATCGCGCGAGCGAAACCCACATCGGAGCGAATTCCTCGCCCAGCCAGTCTGCGATACGCATGGACCGTGACGACGAACCCGGCCGGCACCGGTAGCCCGGCGTTCGCGGTCTTGCCGAGACTGAAGCCCTTCCCGCCGACCAGGCTGGCTTCGGAGTCAGTGATTTCGTTGAAGAACAGGATGTCAGGCATGTCGGTCTCTGTAGGCCCGCCGAGCCGAGGTGAGTTTCTTTCGGAGCCGCGACCGTGAGGGAGCGAGTAACGCAAAGCGCTCCCTCACGGTCGCGGCTCCGATTCCGCTCTCCTCGTTCCGCGCTTCTCCTGTGCCGCTCGGCTCGCGGCATCTACTTTTTCTTCTTCAGCACACCGGCTTCGTCGAGAATCGACCACAACTGTTCCCACACGGCTTCGGGCGGCAGTTTCACCAGTCCGTGCGCGGACCAGTGTTTCGCTGCGTCCGCGAGGCACTGAATCGCATCCTCTCGCACGTTGGAATCATCGACGGAAGTTTTCACCGGGCGCGGAGTTGGCCGACTTGCTCCATCGCGGTCGCGAGTTCCCGGAACTTCTTCGATTGGAGGAGCGCCGCGCTTTCGCGGAGTGCCATCGAGCGCGTCGTTGCCAATCTGATCGGCTCGTTTGTTCTGTTCGCGTCGGACGTGTGTGATGGTGACCTTCTCGAACTGCTTGCGCAGTTGGCAGGCTTCTTCGTAGAGTTCGCGGAGGTCTTCGTTCTTCACCTTGTACTCGCCGTTCATCTGCTTCACCAGCAACTCGCTATCGCTATACACATGCAGTTTCTTCACGCCCAACTCCGCGGCGAGGGAAAGCCCCTCCACCAGCGCGGTATATTCGGCGACGTTGTTGGACGCGGTGCCGATGGTGTCTGCTTCTTCGATCACCGGCTGGCCTGGCCTTACGAGTACGATGGCGTAAGCGGCCCGGCCGGGATTTCCGCGAGACGCTCCGTCAATGTGCATGGTCGCTGTGTCGGACATCGGGACCTCTGGACTTACGCGTCCTTGCCTTCACTCGTAGAGTTTCAGTCGGATTGGTGTGTAAATGGTGTTTGGTGCTCAAGGCAGCTCAGACACGCACCAAACACCAGACACACCAATCCGACTGAAACGGGCTAGAATTCCCCACATTGTGCGAACGGAATCGCGTTGTGGAAAGCACCGTTGCGGCAAACTCGAATGACCGCGAACCGGCTGATCCTCGAAACATCCGGCCGCGTGGCTCGTGTGGGGCTTGCGCGCGATGATGCCGTTGTGCGCGCCGCGGAAATCGACACGCCACGCCGACAGGCTCGCGAACTCACCATCCTCATCGACACAATGCTCAAGGCGGAGTCGCTTCGGCCAGCAAAACTCACTGGCGTGATGGTCAGTCGCGGGCCGGGTAGCTACACGGGTCTTCGCGTCGGGCTAATGACCGCGAAAGCTCTCGCTTACGCGCTCGGTTGCGAGTTGCGCGCTGTGGACACATTCGCGGCGATTGCCAAGCAAGCACCGGCGGAAGCGCAAAGAGTCTGGGTGATCGCGGACGCGCTTCAAGGGCAAGTTTACTCGCAGGACTATGCATTCCGACATGATGGCTGGCTACCTGCGAATCAGCTTTGCATTCTGCCGGTTGGTGCGTGGGCCGCGAATCTGGCCGTGGGTGATTGGGTGAGCGGGCCAGGCGTGAGTGCTTACGACGAGCAGATTCCGCGCGGCAATCCGCGCGTTGTTGAAGCTGATCGCGAGCCGTGCGTCGAGAGCGTCTTCGTTGTTGGGCGAAGGCTTTTCATGCCGTTGACGCGGGAAGAAGTGTTCGCGCTGGAACCGTTATATCTGCGCGGAAGTTCGGCGGAAGAAAAAGCGAAAAACGCCGCGGGAGAGTAACCTCTCCGCGCGGCACGAATCATTCAAGGGGAAGATGTGCGTCTGGTGATTGGTCCGTGTCTTTGCTGTCTTTCGGACCAATCACCAGTTACGCACAGGTTCCCCTTGAAACGCCGACTGACAGCGCGTTGTCAATCGTCATTGACCTGGCTTTGCTGGCATCGGCTGATGCAGTTCGTAAGACGGCACGATCATCGGTCCGCCGGGCGTGATCGGTGTGGGAGGAGTAATAGTTGGCGGATGTGTAATGGGTACTACATCGCTGGGCAGACCGCCGAAGCCGACTGGAATGCCCGGAGTTGCACATCCATGACACGCAGGCATACCCACGACCGGAGCGCCTGTATCGCCTTTCACCAGCGCTCGCCGGGTCAGAATCGGGTGAAGGACCGGGTGTTGCACGGGGGCGGTGAAGGCGGGAGTGCAACTGCGACACGGATGCTTTTCGCGCCAGTAACAATACCGCCAGCAGCAACCGGTCGAGATGAGTTGACAGACCACAGCCACAAGGCCAACGCACAGTAAACGGTTCTTCATTTGGTGTTCCTCCTGGGTGCTGGCAGCGGCGATCCTCTGCCGTGTCCAAATCATGCGCAGGTGGATTGAGGAAGCAAACACCGCGAGTGCGGATTCAGCGAGAGAATGGAGAAAAGGCGGCGTGCTGGCGCAACGAGCGAAACCCGCCGGATTGGCGAAGGAGATTGCGTTGTGTCGGTTATGTGGAATGGGCGAGTCCCGCGCTGGCTCTCGCTTCCCGATCCGGCGCGGGACGTAGGAGTGACTGAGTTTCTCGCCGCTTACGGACCCACGTTCGGCAACAATGGCGGTGGGAGCGGCTTGTCGCAGCACGGAGGAGCTGGCGGCGGCGCGAAGCTCCTTGAGGGGCAGCAATCGCGTCGGCATCCACAACCGGTCAGTGGAATTAACAGCGAGATGGCGATCAGGGCCAGGAAGAATCGTTTGGCGTACATCGTCGCTCCATCAGTTCTTGGTTCGTCCCTGAGTCGAGTGTTCGCGGTGTTCGCTCCGCGAGCCGCGAGAGTTTGAGCGCGGCCAACACGAGTATCATTCAAATGTAAGGCCGACTTGCGCGACCACAATGCGCCACTTGAGTGAAACTTGTTCAATTCC
>JAKEEV010001008.1 GCA_022616395.1 Planctomycetia bacterium
CTACACGTAAAGTGAACATCCGTCTATGCCAGTTGCCATTCTCTTTTTGCGTGTTTTCGCGGTCCTCGCCTGGCTCACTTGGCGTGGCGTGCAGGGTAGCGCTTCCGTGTGGAGTCCTGGCCTGCGCCCTCGTCCAACCGCAGGAAGTTGGCTGAGGTGGGCTGAAAACAGCATCCCGTGCCCCCTGTCCCAACTTGATACTCCTGGCAAGAGAGCGATCTTTGAGTCAGCGCTCCCTGACGGTCGCGGCTCCGATGAAAGTCCGACCGAATCTTATCCATCTCCCCAGGTAATCTTGACTGGCGAAACGACCCATCTTCCTTCTCCTGCCAATCCGTTACCAACTCACAGAAGCTGTTCAGTTGTCCGCGTCTCACTGAACTTCCAGAGTGAGTCATCCGATAAACAGAGTCGCACCGCCGCGCGGCACAACGCGAACGTTCGCGATCCGTCCGACTGAATGCTTCGGCTGTGGTGCGGGCCGAAAGGGCTTATTTCATGCGCCTGGGTGTCGCCGTTCCGCTCGCGAACGAAGAACGATCCGTCGGCGAGTTTCTCGAGCGCGTCCTCGCGCAATTGACGTCTGAAGATCGCGTGTTCTGCGTGGTAGACAATGCATCGCGAGACCGCACGCGCGAATTGGTTGCGGAGTGGTCCGCGCGCGACTCTCGCGTGGTGCTCGTGTGGGCACCCGAGAACCGTTGCGTTGTCGATGCCTATTTCCGCGGTTATCGCACTGCCCTCGCGGCTGGTTGTCGCTGGATTCTGGAGATGGACGGCGGGTTGAGTCACTTGCCCGAAGAGATCCCGTTGTTCATCCGCGCGATGGAAGCGGGTTACGACTACGTCGGCGGTTGTCGGTTCATGCCCGGTGGAGGTTACCAGGGGCCGTGGTCGCGTTATCTGATTAGTCGCGGAGGTGGGTTCCTGTCGAATCTGCTGCTCGGAACGCACATGCGCGACATGACGGGCGGCTTCGAGTGCTTCTCGCGCGCCGCACTCGAAGCGGTCCTCAAACACGGAGTGCGAAGCCGTGCTCACTTCTTCCAAACGGAAATCAAAACGCTGATGCACTCCTGGAAGTGGACGGAGGTGCCGATCCACTATCGCAACCCGAGCAAGAGCGTGGGGAAGTCGAGCCTGATCGAAGCCTTCCGAAACCTGTGGGCACTCATGCGGGAAAAGCGAGACCGCACTCCTCAGCGATACCCACACGCTTCACCTCAACATCAACGCGCAACCACAAGCCAGCCCGCGACTGAAGGCGCTCTGGTCGGCGTCCTCACGACAATTCAGTCGCCAACCTCGTGCGTGAAGCGGCTCGGTGCATCTCTATCCGCTGTCGGCGGACACCTGATTGTGATTGGAGATCGCAAGGGGCCAGCGACATTCACACTCCCCGGCGCGGAGTTCATCCCACTCGCCGAGCAACAAGAGTTACCACTCCGCCTGGCTCGTCAGTTACCCACCGGTCATTACGCGAGGAAGAATCTCGGCTATTTGCTCGCGATTCGCGCTGGTGCCGGCTGCATTTACGAAACTGACGACGACAACGCGCCCGGTCCGACGTGGGACTTGCGCTCTGTGACTACATCGGCGCAACCGGTGGCTCCTCGCGTGTGGATGAACGTTTACCGCGCGTTCAGCGACGAACATCTCTGGCCGCGTGGATTCCCACTCGACCGTCTCACCGACCCGGCCACCGGCGCTCACAACCCCGCGACTCCACTCCAAACGTTCCATGCGCCCATTCAGCAGGGGTTGGCCGAGGGCGCTCCGGATGTGGATGCCGTCTGGCGGCTGATCCTTGACCGACCGGTTACGTTCCAGCGCGGGGCGAGCCTGTGGTTGCCTCCGGGAACCTGGTGCCCGTTCAACAGCCAGAGCACATGGTGGTGGCCCGAAGCGTACCCGCTGCTGTACCTGCCGAGTTTCTGTTCGTTCCGCATGACCGACATCTGGCGCAGCTTTGTCGCGCAGAGATGTTTGTGGGAACTCGGTCACGGGCTGGTGTTCCACTCCGCCGAGGTAGTTCAGGAACGCAACCCGCACAACCTGCTGCGGGATTTCAAGGACGAGATTCCGGGCTACCTTCAGAACGATGCAATCATCGCCCGGCTCTCGGACCTGTCGCTCTCCTCCGGCCGCGAGGCGGTCGGACAGAACGTTGTCCGCTGCTATGAGGCTCTGGTTGGTGCAGGCTTTCTCCCGGCCGACGAGTTGCCACTGGTGCGAGCCTGGGTTGACGATGTGCAAGACGCAAGCGCGCTCCGTACTTCGGTTGTCCGTGCTGCATAACCGAACCGCTTCTAAGACCGAATCGCGGTGATTCGCTTTCTTCTGTAGCCGGCCTCTGTGAGGCCGGTGTGACACCAGAGGGAAAGACCGGCCTCACAGAGGCCGGCTACAGAAAGCGATCAGCACGATGCCAGATGAGCCAGTTCCGAGGTTACCCATGTCCGCTCAAGACATCCCGACCGGCCGAAGTTGGCGGAGTTTGTTCTTCGATGCCGTCCTCATTGTGTTCGTGATGGGATTGGGGCTGAAAGCCTCCTACGGGGTGTTCTCCGCGCGAGACGCTGACGCGGGGGATGAGTGTTCGTACTTGATGGCCGCGAGCGCGTTGCCCAAGCGCGGGCTTCCTGTCGTTGAAGGATCGCCTCTGTATATCCTCTGGTATTCGCTGCTTCTGAAGACGGGCGTCTCGCTGGAGAATCTCCCGTCCCTGAGCTGGGCGATTCTGATCACGCTGATCCCGGCAGCGGTTTTCCTCCTGGTGCGTGCCAGTGGTGGCGGGCGAGTTGCGGCTCTCAGCGCGTCGGGCTTTCTCTTGGTCAGTTCGCTGGTCGACATCTGGCCGTATCCGATGCATCTCGCGGCACTCATACTGATACTGGGAACCGCGCTCGCGGCTCGACTGCGTCCAGCACTCGCAACTGCCGCGATTGGGCTTTCGCTCTTGATCGCGACTTACGCGCGGCCGGAGTTCCTCTATTCGCTCTACCTGTTTGCTCCGCTCGCTCTACTCGGTGGAATCTGGCTCATCTGGCGACGACCGAAGGCGCGGCTGTCCGTGTTGCTCTCCGGTGTGGTTCTGGCTGCAGGATCAACGCTGATTGTCTGGGGATTGGGAAGTCCCAAAGGCAAAGGCGACCGCTCACTGGCCGCGTTTGGACAGCACTACGCGCTGAACAAGCACACTGCTGGCGAGCGCACCGAACATCCCTGGATCTACTGGGAAACGTACATTCGCGACGACTTCGGAGAGGCGAAGTCTCTCGGTGATGCGTGGGCGAACAATCGGTCCGCGTTCTTGCGACACATTCAGCGCAACGCTGGGAACCTGCCAACTTCCTTGCAAGCGACCGCGTCGCCGCAGATCGATTTGCGCCTCCTTCGACATCACCACGTCATGCCCCAACCCGGACCTCCCAAGCACCCGCAAACCGAAGGGATCGCCCGGAAGCTCGTGCTCGTCACATTCGCGCTCGGTCTGCTTGGCGCAGTGATCGGGCTAAGGCGACACCTGTTCGGAAGCTCGGATGTTCGCGGGCTGCTCGTGACGGTGGTGATGCTCGGTTTCGTGATGGCACCGGCAATCGCGGCGTCGCTCATTATCTACCCGCGCTTCCACTACCTGATACCGACAGTCTTGTTTGGTGTCGCGATTGCAGCGACCGGGTTACACCATCTTCCCAAACCCGCGTGGATGCGGAACGTGACTCTGAATCGATTGGCGGTGATCGCTCTGGGGTTGGTTTTCGTCGCGGTTGTGCCGAATCGCGTTCACGGTTGGTGTCTGCAATCGCGACTGACAACGCAAGAGACCATCGCGGCTCCTCCAACACCCATCCGGGATTCCGTGCAGGCGATTCGGGCGATGAAGTTACAGGCTCCGGTGTTGATGATGGATAACGGCGCGGCCCGTTCCTTCTACGCTGGTTTTGGAGATGTGTATGTTCACCCGCTCCAGGTCCCACCTGGCGAGGGCTTCCTCCCTTTCGTGAAGCGCGCGAACATCGGGTTGGTGGTTCTTGATCCGGTCACCACCACGGTGCCGCAACTCCGCGACGACCCAGATCTCAAAGCGTTGGTCGAACGCGAAGAAAGCGATGTGTTCCGCGTCTTCCGTGTGGAAGGACATCCGGAGATTCGACTCGCGGTGCGGAAAGATCTCCTTCCACCGCAAAGCGCCAACCGCTACGAGCGACCGTAGGACAGGCATCTTGTCTGTTGATGTAGGACAGGCTTCCAGCCTGTCAGAAGCAATGACAGGCAAGATGCCTGTCCTACGAAGAGTTTCGCCCTCTTACACCTCGTCCTTGCGCTTGATCGGTTTGCGAATCTTCCGCGTGGTGTAACCGCCGTAGTTTTTCTTGAGGCTTCCCTCCTTGCTCGTGCGTTCGGGAGTCACGATCACCTGGAACTCGCCGCCGATTTCCTGACTGCACTTCACACACACCATCGTTTCCGGGAGGGCTTCGAGTCGCTCGGCGGGGATCTCGGCCCCGCACCGGGCGCACGGTTGCGGCACGATTGCCATCCTCACTCCTTTTCGTTGTGGGGAGTAGCGGAGTCTTCGTTGTCCCGCCACTTGTAGGACGCACCACTCACGCCAACCGTGCGCAACGAATCGCTGAATTGCCCAGAAACGGCCCGGAATGAACCAAATCGCGCCGCGAAGTGTCTTCCGATTATCCGCTCGTGTCTGCTTCGCGCTGTTGGCACTTTCGCAAAGGTGTGATACCATCCGAGTGCGATGGCTTTGCTCTGCTGACTGGCTCTCGCACCCGCTCATGTCCGATACACCCACCTTCGCGAATCTGCTCACGCAGTGGACCAGCGGCGGACCCGCCGGGCGCGAGCTTGTTTATACACACCTGCGCAACGATCCCGCAGCGGCCGCGGCTCTCGAAACTTCGATGCGAGACGAACTGAACGCTGATTTCCCCGCAAACCGAATCATTGCCGCCGAAGCCATGCTGGAGGTTTATCGCGACGAAGACGCGGCGGTCGCGGCTCTGAGTTGGGTGTTGAGGCAAGGTGATCCAGGCGCGATAACGGACGCGGTTCCGCTTGTTCAGCGGCTTTCCGGGACGCGAGCCGTTCCGCTGATAAGTGATCTTGTCCTTCAAGCAAGCCAGGTACTCCGCGCGTTGCCTCCGAGCTTCCACCGCTGGGCCGGGGATACGGTTCTGCGTGAGCAACCCGAGAACGGAATCCTGTGGCTGAAGTTACTCATGCGCGCCGATGAACGAGCGAAATCCACGATGCTCATGGGGTTGGCCGAAGTCGCTCCGAGTATGGAACTGGAACTTCCTCCGCAGATCGAACCCTTTCTCCGCAACCGCCTCTTTCACTCCGGGGTCGGTTTCGCCGCTGGTGGGGCGTTGTGGCGGCTCACATGGCGGGTGAATCGCGACTGGCTCGCGTCGATTGCTCCGCGCAGTCCAGAGTTCGAGAACAATCCCCAGTTGCTCGTGTTCGTGATCGAAGTGCTGATGGAACACCTGGGCCGACGACCGGACTTGACAAAGCTCGTGCGTTCACTGTTGATCCTGCTGTCGAAGGACGCTCCTGATTCGCTTCAGCCGGTGGTTCAGTGTTTGGCGGAAGTGGGCGCGCGCGGATGGGCCGTGTTGCTTCCCTTGTTCGGAGCGCTCGACGCGGGCGACCGAATCCGCGCCGCCGTGTTCAACGCGGCCTCGGCGATCCGAAACGTTCTTCCGCTGGCTCACCATCATGCTCACGCGGTTCTACAAGCTCGCTCTCAGGGGCCGGACACGGTCTCCATCGAGTTGCTTCAATCCGCGGCTTGCGTGCTTCAAGCCATCGGGCCGGATGCCGGTTCCGCGGTGCCGGATGCGTTACAGTTGATCGTCGGTCAACCCCAAACCGGTCCGATACTCGCCGGGATGCTGCAAGCGATTGCGCCCGGTTATCCCAACGCTCTCAGCGCCATTCCGCGAACGCTCGACCAACTTCTCAGACTGAAATGGCCCTCGGTGGTGATGAAAAGCGCGTTCGCGGCTCTGGCGGAAGCGTTCGCGAATCTGCACCGAGATGGGGCCATCCGTCTTGTTGAAGATATCAGCATCGACTCGCGCACGCTCGACTTGCTACTTCAGCAACCAGGCTGGAAGAACGCACCGCCGGAAGCGCGCAGACAGCACGCGATCGCGCTGGCGGATCGACTGAGTTCTCCGCGCGCCGAGGTGCGGACTCGCGCGGCCGAGTTACTTCGCCATTACCTCGACCAGATACCCGCGGTGTGGCCGGCTCTCGTCGCTCTTCTGACCAGCGGTGATGAAAAAACTGTGCTGGTGGTGCTGCCGTACTTCCGACACCTCACTCCGGTCTCGGAATCAGTGAGCGCGGAGTTAATCGAGTTGTTTGGCGAGCCGAA
>JAKEEV010001009.1 GCA_022616395.1 Planctomycetia bacterium
CTCTCTTTCGCCTATGTTTTGTGGGGTTAGGTGCGTTTTGGAGAGGGCCAGGTGGCGGTTATCGCGAGCAAACGCTGGAATTCATGGGGTTTAATCAGGTCACCCCCTGGCGGTAATGCCTCACGCTTGTCTGGCGCTTGTCTGGCGCTGGGTCGGGTGGCTGCCGGCGCGCAGGGTGGTCGGTCTGGTGTGCCAGTTCCTTCTCCTCCAGTATGCGTGATTACTGTACAAAAGTCAAGTATCTAATTGGATTTGCGGAACCCGCCGCAGACCGAAACGAATCAATGCGATTGCGTATGAGTGCTCTCGCGTGAGCAGCAATCGGTCTTGGGAAGCAAAGCAACCCCAGCGCCCGCGTCGCGAGGCCCGCATTCAGTCAGCCGGCGTGTCTGTTTCGCTTGGACCGGCGGGCGGCTCGAAGATCGCACTCAATTTGGTCAGCACATCGATCAGGGTCGGAACGTCAACAGGTTTCGTCAGGTGGTAATGAAAGCCAGCCAGAGCCGTGCGAGTCTTCGCCTCGATGTCTCCAAGGGCCGTCGTAGCGACCAGAAAAAGCGGTCGTCCACCAGCCTGGACTTTGAGCCGGGAGGCGAGTTCCAGCCCGCTCATCCCAGGCATCATCAGATCGAGCAAGCAGATCTGTGGGTCAAAATGCCGAGCTACCTCCAAGGCACTCCGAGCGTCCTGGCAGGCGCGGACTGGACAACCCAGCATGTCGAGGACGGCCGCCAGCGCCTCTGCCGCGTCGGGGTGGTCGTCGACTACCAACACCCGCACCGGCCTGAATCCTTGCGGGGTCATTGCATCCCGCACGCGATCGCTGATGGATGCCGCGGTTTGCCGAATTCGGGCAAACCGGTCGAGGTTCGGGTTGGGCGGTGGAAGAGGGGGGGAAACTGGTGGTGATTCCGTTGTCCCGGCGGAGAACATCGTAAGCATATGGGTTCCGGCGCTGGCCGGGCGATTCCCGCGATCATTATCGATCATAGCGCCTCTCAACGCGTCTGCCAAGCTATTGGCTCGAAAAGTGGCGGGCGAAGTGGGGCGAATCGGTTTCCCTCGTTAGACGCTTGTTGAGCGACCGCGACGCTCTTCTCGGCATTTGATTGACCGGGAAAGGCTAGACACTTGAAGCGGTTGGGGTAAGCTGGGCGCTGTTGTTCAACTCGTCGCACTTCGCCCGGACGAATGCCACATGAACATGCCGACCTCAGTGATTCGTCCGCTCTGTGCTCTGGTGGTCGATGACGATGCGGACACGGCCGAAACAACTGCCGAGTTGCTCGCCCTTCATGGCTTCCGGGTGCTGACGGCGACGACCAGCCGAGACGCGGTTCTGGCCGCGTCAGGCGAGCTACCCGACGTGGCCCTGCTCGACTTGGCCCTCCCAGACATCAGCGGCTTTGAGGTGGCCCGCCAGATCCGCGACGTGTGCGCTGGGGCCGACAAGCGTCCGCTGTTCGTCGCGGTGACTGGCTTTGGGACAGAGGCGGATGTGTGTCGCACTTCAGAGGCCGGTTTCGACCTGCACCTGACCAAGCCAGTCGATCCTCCCCTGCTCGTCGGTATCCTGCGGCGATTCGCCCGGTTGCTCACCGATCCGCGCACGGCGAACTAAGCAGTTGGCCGGAGTTGTGTGTGTGACATTTTTTTAACGAGCCGCGACCGCAAGGGAGCGGGAAAGCCAAACCGCTGCCTTGCGGTCGCGGCTCGTTAAAACCTTACAAACCTCCCTCGCCAAGTGCTTAGCCGGGGTTGTTCCCGGCGCGTGCCCAGTTACCCTTCTGTTTGTTCCCGTGGCTTGCCTGAACCTGTTTCGGTTTGTCTTACGCCGGCCGGGGGCGGTCTTTTGCATGCCCTCCTCGGAAAGGCCATAGAGAGCGCCGCGCCCGATCGAGAGGCGCGCAAACCACCAAAAGCCAAGCGCTCGCTCGATGGCGTAGCGGTGGCTCCCGATCTCGGATTGAATCTGCGGGACGGTGAGCGGTCCCTTCTTTGCCAAAAGGGACAAGAGTGCTCTTCGCCGTTCCGCCACAGTGGGGAACGGATCGGCCATTGGAGTGCTTCCTGGGGTCGGATGCGAGCGGATACCCACCAGACGGACAACAGTTGAAAAGCTAACCCCAGTTGAGTGAAAACCCGCGGCGGAAATCGCTTCAGACGCGACAGGGAACCTCCGAGTCTCAGAACCAACCTCGGAGGTTCTCGCGTTTACGGCTCGGCGTTCTCTCTTCCTCAATTCTGAGAATCTCTGTCGGGTGTGTGGTTCGGGATACGCTTGGAGAGTTGGCGGAAGCTCATCCGGTGCGGAGAAGGTAACCGGAGCATTCGCCGATTCCCAAGAGGTCACGTGATGCCACTCCGATCAACTCTCTGCGTGGTCGCGATCCTCCTCGCCGCCGGTATCGCCAACGCGGACAACCTGAAGTCCGGCCCACAAGTCGGCAATGGGAACCCTGGTGGGTTCGGTGCCCTGTTCATTAATGGAGGGGAACACGCGGGGAAGAAACGCTGCCCGGTCTGAGTCGTCGGGTACGAGACGGTCGCCGTGATCTTCGCCCGCGAAATCAGCGACCCCTTGACCAGACTGGTCAAGACCCTCGACAAGCAACTCGCGGCCATTCCTCGTCGCAAGGGCGAGGACAAACTCGGTGTGTTCGTCGTGTTCTGTACTGATGATCCCAACATGCCAAAGCGCTTAGAGAAACTGATCGATGATGAGGGTTTGAAGCATGTGGTCCTTTGCACCTTCGCCCCCTCTGGACCGGTGAGGTATCGGATCGCCGCGGATGCCAGCCATACTGTACTCGTCTATCGGGCCGACATCGTGACGGCCAACTTCGCGCTGCGCAAGGATGAACTGGACGAGGATACGGAGGAGTTCATCCTCAAGGCGGTCAAGAAGGTGCTGCCGAAGAAGTAGCGACTTTCAAGATCCCAGAGGGTCGGCGAAGTGCCACAGGCCCACCGGCGGGATTCGGCTGATGCGAACTCTCGCTGGTGGGTCAGAGGTCAAGGAAGGTCCCAGCGCCTGGTCAAGCGATTTCTTCCGGTGACCCCACTGGGCGACCGGAGAGAGCATAAAGCGGAGGAAGCAGGAAGAGGTTGAGCAGTGTCGAAGTGATAAGCCCACCGAGGATCACGACCGCGAGTGGGTATTCGATCTCCTGCCCCGGTTTGTTCCCCGTGATCGCCAGCGGTAAAAGTGCAAGCCCGGTGGCAAGCGCGGTCATCAGAATCGGCGCGAGCCGTTCTTCCGCGCCGCGCAGGATCAGGCCAATACCGAATGGCACGCCCTCTTCCGCTTCCAGGTGCCGGAAGTGACTCACGAGCATGATGCCGTTGCGTGCCGCGATGCCCAGCACGGTGACAAAGCCAACCATCGACCCGAGCGACACCACGCCGGTTGTGACAACGACCGCGAACACTCCACCCACAAGCGCAAAGGGAATCGTGAGCGCGACGAGTAACGTTGGTCGCCACGCCTGAAAGTCCACGAAAAGCAAGAGCACGATCCCGACGAGCGCAAGACCCGCAAGTGCATAAAGCCGACGGGTCGATTCCTGGCGCGCTGCGTATTCGCCCAGAAACTCCGGGTGATACTCGCGCTCAAACGGCACTTGCTTCACTTTCTCCTCGACATCGCGAGCGACGGAACCGAGATCGCGGCCAGAGACGTTGCACGTCACATCAATGCGGCGGCTGGCGTTCTCGCGCTTGATCTCGTTGGGTGCCGACACAATACGCACATCGGCCACGTCCTTCAGCCGCACTTGCGTTCCTTGCGGCGTATCAATCGGAAGCACTTGAATGGCGGTCAGATCAGTGCGTGTGCCCTTCACGCCCCACACAACGACATCGAACTTCTTCTGCCCGTCGAAGACCTCGCCCACCTTCTGCCCCTTCAGAAGGGTTGTGGTCGCGCGTCGAACGTGCCCCGCGGTGACGCCGTACTTCTGGGCTGCCTCAGGCCGCATTCGCACGTCAAGCTGGGCGAGAAGAACTTGCGGTTCCACTTTCAGATTGGTCACGCCGGGCACATCCTTCATCGCGGATTCCACTTCTTTCGCCTTCGCGCGCAGTGCGACTGTGTCGGGGCCGTAAAGCCTCACCACGATTGTCGCGCTGGCACCCGTGAGCACTTCCTTGATGCGCTCGCGGAGATATGTGAGCAGGTCGCGATAGAGACCGGGGTAAGCGTAGACCACTTCCTCGATCTTTTTCACCGTTGGGCCGTAGTCCGCGTCCGGGTCGATGCTGATCCACAGTTCGGTGAAGTTCGGCCCCACCGGTTCATCGGCCACTTCCGCCCGGCCGATGTGCGAGCCGAAGTTGCGCACGGGCTTCTTGCCGTTCTCGTCCTCCAGTGAACGGAGTTGCTTGCTTGCTTCGGCCGTGACTCGGTGCATCGCCTCGACCGATGTGCCCGGCTTCTCGACGAAGTGCATCAGGAAATCCGTTTCCTGGAAGTTCGGCAAGAACTCTTGGCCGAGTCGCGTGGCAGCATGCGCGGTCACTGCGAACGCGACGAGGAGAGCCACCAGACACGCGCGGGGCCGCGCAACGAACACCGGGAGCACAGCCCGGTACGCGCGTTTCAGCACGCGCGTCAGTGGCGGATCGCCTTCACGCTGCTTCCTTCCCGTCAGCAGCATGTACGACAGAGCCGGTGTCACCGTGAGCGCCACGAACAGAGATGCAGTAATGGCGATGACGTAAGCCAGAGCCAGCGGCCGGAAGAACGCGCCGGCCAGACCTTCCAGGAAGAACACCGGCATGAACACCAGCACGACAATCAGGCTCGCGTAGACCACCGCCGAACGCACTTCCAAACTCGCGGCCAGAACAATGCGAAACGGCGAACGCGACTCTTCCCCACTCGCCAGGCGCAATCTGCGACTGATGTTCTCCACGTCAATGATCGCGTCATCCACGACTTCGCCCAGCGCGATCACAAGCCCCGCGAGCACCATCGTGTTGATCGTTGCCCCGGAGTAGGAGTACACGAGTAGAGCCGCGACCAGCGAAAGCGGAATGGCCGTCAGGCTGATGACCGCCGTGCGCCAGTCGAAGAGGAACAGGAACAGGATGACCGCGACAAGCGCACACCCCACCGCGAGAGCGCGGGTGAGATTATCCAGTGCGCGCTCGATGAACGTGGCCGGGCGGAAGATGGTCGTGTCCACGTTCACGTCCTTCAGTCCCGGCTTGAGAGATTCGACCGCGGCCTCGACGTTGCGCGTCAGTTCCAGTGTGTTCGCCTCCGGTTGCTTCTCCACGATGAGCAGAATCCCCGGCCCGTCGTTGATGACGGCGTCTCCAATGGGAGGAGGAGAGCCGAACTGCACCTTCGCCACATCCTTCAGTTGAAGAGATGCTCCTCCGCGATAATCGACCACAGCGCGGCCCAGGTCGTCCGTGTCGCGCACCGGCGGAACATGCCTCACGGCCAGCCGCTGATTCGGCGAATCCGCGAACCCGCCCGCGTCGAGCGACACCGCATCGCCCGCGGCGCGTGTCACCATGTCGAGCGTGACGGTGTTCGTCCGCAAGCGGTCCGGGTCCACCAACACCTGAAACTGCTTGTCGCGCTGACCCCACACCGCCACATTCGCCACACCTGGCACCGACATCAGCTTGGGCCGGATCGTCCACATCACGATCTCGGTTAACTCCTGCTGCGAGAGCGTCTCCGACCAGATGCCGATCTTCAGCACGCGGCTGGTGGACGAGAGCGGTTGAAGGATGACCGGCGGCCGCGCGACCACCGGCAGTCTCCGCGCTTCAGCGGTGACGCGCTC
>JAKEEV010001010.1 GCA_022616395.1 Planctomycetia bacterium
CGACCAGTGACAACGAACGGCCGAGGCGCTTCAGCCGAAAGTGATGCTGAAGCGCTCAGTCCGAATCCGCAACCGAAGATGGATAGCTCCAGTCGGCCGCCGAGTTCAATCGATCCTCCAACCTGAAGAGGCTTGTAGCTGAGTTGCGCGACCAGATCGAGATACGCGCCGAGTTCCACACGGAAGGGGCCGATCTTCTTCTTCAGTTCGTAAGAAACGCCCGCACCAGTGCGAATGCCGCTGGAACTGAGCATCAGGTAGTAGTACGAGTTGAAAAGAGTGAGTAAGCGCGCCTGCACGCGCCGATCTTCTGGCTCATCCTTGCCGATGTTGATGTACCAAGCACCCGCATCTCCCCAGAAGTAACCCATCTCGAGTACGCCGTCGATCTGAGCGACCGCTCCGACATAATCGCCTTCATCGGGAACGTTGTAATCCACTCCGAATGCGGCTTCGATGGACGTGGAACTGATTGCGATCATCGCGAAGAAAGGAGGATCCTTCGTTGTATCCAGACCGATTCGTTCCTTGAGAATCTGCCCCTGCCCCTGAAGGAGAAAGACTTCCGGGAGCGAGAGCAGGAAGAAGAGCTTGCTGGAAAACGCGCGCCCCGCATCCGACACGGTGGCTAATGTGACACCGGCCCCGAGCGAAAATCCTTCCTCCGCCGCGAACTTCGAGACCTGAATCCCCTCGCGCATGTCGGGAGGAACTTTCGCCTTGTAGTACTGCCACCACTGCGCATCATCCGTGAGTCCAGCAGCCGACTTCTTCGCCACGTAGCGCATCCCGATCAGTCCGCGGAAGCCGTAAATGCCAAGCCCTGTTGCTCCGAGCACAATCGGAGCGGCTAACTCCAGACCGGCATCGATCAGGAACGAGGGGAGACGCGGATTGTAGCGCATCGCAGCGCTACCGCTCATTGCGAGCTTCGGAAGGCTGAACGCAACTCCTCCGATGTACTCGGTGCCACCAGCGCCGTCTTCCTTCATCGAGAGGAAGCCCTTGAGTAGTAGCGCGGCCTCTTCGGGTTTGGCATCGCCAGGGATGATGAGATCAATCGCGAGAGACTGAATGCGCAGAAAGAAGTGAAGCGGCTTCCCCGGCCCCGTGTCGGTGGTGAAGTAGAACTTGATGCCATCTCCGCGCGCATCCACTCCACCTGGATCGATGCTCACTCCACCGTCGAACCCAAAGAACGCGTACTTCCTCATCTGCCCGTTGTGTTCCTGTTCCAGTGTGCCGAAGTGAATCGCGGTGATCGTGATGTCCACCGGTCCGAGTTTGAGTGTCGCTGGTTGCGGGAGCACCAACCCGCCTCCTTCGAGTTCGATTTGCCCGTCGTCCCAGATCGTGAGCTTCTGAATCTCGATCTTGTCGGGAACGAACTTGCCCAGCGAGGCTTGCTCCAGGAAGTCGATCGCTCCCGACACCGACACGAAGAAGCGATCCTCCTTGCGCCCCAGCGCGAGACTTGTGACTATCAAATCGAGGATGTCGGGAATTCGCAGAGCGCGGATTCCTTGCTCTTCCGACGCGGTGACGCTGAACTCGCCATCTGTGCCGATATTGGCCGCGATCTTCACCTCCGCGACGTTTCCATCGGTGTCCTTGAAGCCCGGAATCTTCATGAAGCCGAGGATTTCCGATTGCGTGATGGCGTTTTGCTGAAACGCGACCCGCACCGCGCTCAAACCCAACTCGAAGCCCGATCCGAATTTCCCCTTCACGAGCGCGGGAGTTGTGGAATTCGGATCAACCGCTTCCAGCGCGATTGTTCCCGATAGCCCACCCGTTCCGATGAGCAACTTCCTGCCGATGAGTTGCGCACTCGACGCGGCCGCGTCCTGATTGAAGAACGGAGGAAGCTTGATGGTCGCTTGCTCCACGAACACGCCGACGAAATCTTCGGATCGGCCGTCGGCGGTCGCTTCCGGGATGTTCGTGGTTCGGCTGACATCTAACCGAGCGCCTGTAATCGCGATCTCGAATCCCGTGTTGCCAATCTGAGAAGGAGTCAGCGCGGCCGTGAGTGTCTGGTCGTAACCGATTCCGCGCTCCGTGCTGAAGAAGAACGCGCCGGCGTCGAAGGTGAGCATCGACTGTGCTGGTTCGGGGAGTGGACTTCCTCCGATGGCGTCGAGCGGCACAAGAACGTTTCTCGGAAAGCGAACGCCAGCACCAATTCGCAGAGTGGCTTCGATTTTCGGAGTAATCAGCTTCAGGAAGTAGTCCTTGAGCG
>JAKEEV010001011.1 GCA_022616395.1 Planctomycetia bacterium
CGGACTTTCCGTCGGCGGGAACTGCCGCAACGAAAGCTCCAGTGATCGGATCAGGTCCGTGGCGGCGGTGTTGGTCGGCTGCATCTTCTGAATCTCGCGAGCCTCGGTCAGAGCCTGCTCTCGAAGTCCGCAGAGCATGCACCACCGCGCGACCTTCAACCGGGCAACGATGTCTGTCGCGTTCACCTTGGCGAGCATGAACCGATACACTTCGTCCTTCGTCTCCGCGACAAATTGCACCTGACTCTTGGTAAACGGTCGATCAAGCGCGCCCTGGCGGACAATCACCATGTCACCATTAAGGCTCACCGCGCCTTCAATCAGCTTGTCGTCCTTCATCAGCACGACGTACCGGCCGCTGGTCGCCAGCGGTGGACCGACCGCTGGCGGCGGTGAATCGCTCCCAACCTTCGGCGTCGGAAGAGGCGCGGGTACGGGCGGTTGAAGCACCGGCGGTGCGGATGGAGTCACCGCGAGCGGAGGAGGAACCACCGGAGGGGTAACCGGCGCTGGCGCGGGCTTAACCTTCGGTGTCAGCGGAGCGGGTGTGATCGGTGCGGGCGTGACTGGCCGCGCGGGCGCTGGTGTGATCGGTGCGGGCGGAGTTGATGGAACTGGAGAAGGCGGAATCATGGGTGTTGGGTTCGTCGGTGCAACATCAGGAACCGCAGGCACGGCAGTCACAGGAGGAACAGCGGGAATCACTGGTGGAACGACGGGCGCGGTTGGAGGCACGGCCGGTGTCATCGGTGGCACCACAGGCGCTGGCGGCGCGACTGGAGGCACAGGAGGCACCGCGGGCACGGTCGGAGTTACCGGAGGCACCGAAGGAGCAGCGGGCGGCATCGGCACAGGAACCGGGATCGGCGTAACCGGAGGAACCGCGGGAATCGCTGGCGAAGTTGGCGGACTGGGAGGAAGCGGCACGACAGGAGGCATAGTGGGGCTTGGTGGAATCGTGGGCACTGTCGGAACAACGGGCGGAATCACGGGCGGTGTGTCCGCCTTCGGAATCGGCGGTATGGCAGACACGGGAGGCACTGCCGGGAGGCTTAACGGTTCGTCGGGAGGAGCAGTCACCGGAGGCAAATCGACCAACGGAACTTCACTGCCCGCTGGCTCCGGGATGAGCGGCACCGTCAGCATCGGCGGCTCTTCCTGAGCCGAAAGCCGCGCGAAAACAGCCACCGCGACCGCGGCAACAGCCGCGGCCGTGACAAGGTAATAGGTTGTTCTCATAGTGTCGGCGGCAATAGCGTGACGCTCAGTTGTGGGCAAGACAATTCCCCAGAGTTTTGGTCGGCCCGCCGAGCCGAGGCGGGCTTTCAGAGTAGTCATCACGCTCCGCGTGATGGGTCTTTCTCTGCGCCGCTTGCGCGACGGCCATCACGCGGAGCGTGAGGACTACTCTGAAGACCGTGCCCCTTGACTCGCGGCACCTACGGAAATCGCCCAGTCCTCGGAGTTTCCCATGAAGGTCGAGATCATCTCCATCGGCACGGAGTTAACCAGCGGGCAGAACCTCGACACGAACTGTCAGTGGCTCAGCCGCCGGCTCGCGGAGATCGGACTGCCGGTTTCGTTCCACACGACAGTGGCAGACGACCTGGCCGACAACATCGCGTGCTTCAAGATCGCCACCGCGCGCGCGGAACTGGTCATCTCAACCGGCGGATTGGGGCCAACGCAAGACGACCTCACACGCGAAGTGATCGCCACCGTCGCGGGTGTGGATCTGGTCGAACACACACCTTCGCTCGAACACATCAAGGAGATGTTCGCCAAGCGCAGGCGACCTATGCCCGAACGCAATCACGTGCAGGCACTCCTCCCGGCCGGAGCGGAAGCCATCTTCAACGTGTGCGGCACCGCGCCGGGAATCTGGGCGAAGGTCGGTGTCGCAACCGTGATCGCGATGCCGGGCGTGCCGAGCGAGATGTACCGCATGTTCGCGGAGCAAGTTCAACCGCGCTTGCTGGCAATGGGTCTGGATGGTGGAGTATTCATCCAGAGAAAGATCAACACGTTCGGCACGGGCGAATCGATGGTGGAGGCGAAGTTGCTCGACCTCACGCGTCGCGGAAATGTGCCCGAAGTGGGCATCACCGTGAGCGACGCGGTCATTTCGCTTCGCATTCTGGCACACGCGACCAACCTGGAAGCCGCTCAAGCTCAGATCGGCCCAGTGGAGATGATTATCCGCGAACGACTGGCGGAGTTAGTGTTCGGCGTGGAAGAGGAAGAACTTCAGGACGTGGTCGTGCGCCTGATGCACGAGAAGCAACAAACCCTCGCGACGGCCGAGAGCATCACCGGCGGACTCGTCGCGCACAGAATCTGCCAAGTTCCGGGCGCGAGTGACTACTTCCACGGCGGCGTGGTGAGCTACACCAACGAAGTGAAGGCCCGCGAACTCGGCGTTCCTCGCGAACTCCTGGAGCGATTCGGCGCTGTGAGCGAACCGGTCGCGCGGGCAATGGCCGAAGGCATTCGTGCGAAGTTCGGCACCGACCTCGGCGTATCAACAACGGGCTTCGCGGGTCCAAGCGGTGGCACGGAGGAGAACCCAGTGGGCACGGCTTACGTTGGCCTCGCGCACTCAGGCGGATGCGAAGTGACGCGCTGGGGCTGGCTCGGCACGCGCCTGGAAATCATGTCCCGCACCGCGAAACTGGCCCTCAACATGGTGCGGCTGAAGCTCCAGGGTTGAAGGGGCGTGCCGGACTTTGGTTGCTTTGGGGAGCCCCCCTGCCCACCCCCCTGATTTTGTTCTCTGCGTTTTCGCCCTGATTTGTGGGCTTTCGTGCGTTCTGAGTGAGGGCCAGGTGGCCTTTATCGCGACCATTTGCTGCATTTCCTGGGGTTTATCAAGGCCACCATGTGGCCTTTATCCCTGGACTCCTTTATCCCTGGAATCACAGCTAAATCCACACTGGCGCTGACGCCAAGAGCCGTGTCGCGGCCGAATTGACCACCAACCGGCCACCAGCGGCGACCGCGAAGCCCACATCCCCCCGGAAACGCTCCTCGCGCGAATGCGACTGGTCGCCCGTCGGCGCGCAGCCTCGGCGGGTGGGGCGCGGTTCCGCGCCCCGTGTGGCTTTCGCTCTCTACTACTAAACATGCGTGATATATGTAATTTTGTCAACTAAATGGAGGCGTTTTTACAGGGACTCGCACGCAACGCGGGGCATTGGGGCGTTTTTCGACGGGGACTCGCACGCAACGCGGGGCGTTGTGGCGAGTTGCTTGAGTGCAACGGCTCGTGTGTTGGAGGATTCACACGACTTCGCCCGAACCGGTCACATTTTGGGCTGGCTCGGCACCCGCCTGAAGATCATGTCCCGCACCGCGAAACTCTCGCTGAACATGGTGCGACTGAGGCTGATGAAGAGTTGAACGCTTACGTCCCTCCTGGGGCTGGAGGAGTTTGCAACGCGGCGGAAAGCGCAGCGATCTGAGGGCTTGTTACTGTATGAAGCAGCCCCTGCGATAACTGAAAGGTGTCAGTCTTGACCAGCCCGAGCGCTTCCCAACACCAAGCGAAAGCCGTTCGGAGCGATTTGCATGTCTGTGGGTTTGATAACACATGGCCGACGTCGAGTGCTTTGAGAATCTGCTCCCCGTGCTCGATCTCGTCGAATCCCTTGAACAGCCCCTTAAGTTGCCCTTTGGGATGACCGATGGTCTCAACATCCCCGTCGTGATCCGTCAGTGCGGTTCCCAGAACCGCATTAATCGCCAACGAATGCGCGAAGTAGTAAGCCTCCAACATATTCGCCAGGAAATGGACCGAAGCGCGAGAGCCGAGCGGGCCGAGCATTGTGTCCAGGGCTAACCGATACCGAGCGTAGATATCTGCGACTCGATTCGCACGTGATCCTTCGAGATCGTCGAGCAACAGAACAAAACGATCCTTACCTCCTTGCAAGAACCTGCGCGCAGGAACTCCGATCTTCTCTTCATCGCGATCTGGAATCACCTTCCCGCTCCCAACCATCCTGGCTTTCCGTTTGGGCGAGTCAATTGGCGAGGTCTGCCCAATCCGGCAAAGGACTTTGAACTCGCACCGACCATCTACCGTCAGCGACCGAAATAGTTGGGGGAGAAACCGTTCCTCACCCTTGCCAGTAACGATGAGCCCGAAGTGGCAAAATCGCCACTCCTCGGTTGTTGGAGGCTCAGACATAGTCACTTCACCGGTTCAAGGGTCTCGCTCGCCTGCGCACCCACCAGTTGAGACATGTACAACGACCCGGTTGCGTAGTTATCCAGTAAATCCTTGATCTCATTCATCTCACTGAGCCGTCGGAGGTGCGTTCGCCCATCGGCGACATTCGCAGCCAGAATTTGGTGCGTGTCAAACTGACTCAACAACACTGGAGAGTGAGTTGCAATAATGCTCTGCTTCCGCCACTCATCGGCAGCTGCTTTCACGGCCCGCGCAAAGACAGCGAGCGCCCACGGGTGAAGCGAGACTTCCGGTTCGTCGAACAGGAGAATCAAAGACCGCTCGCGGCCTTCGGAGAAGAGCGCGGTCAGCAGAAGCAGCATCTGCAGGTGTCCGTCCGAGACTCCCGAAGCACGAATTAAGGAGCGGCGGTGCTTCTCCTGGAAGCTCGCGTACACGGATTCCGGCCCAGTTTGTTCCAGCACTAACCCATCGAACGAAGGAAAAGCCTGTTTCATCCACTTCATCACAGTGTCATAGCGATCGTCAATGCTCCGTTTGTCATGAAGATTTCGGAGAACTGACCACAAATTGTCCCCACGTTCCCAGAGCCGGATTTCGTAGTTCGCTTCCGATCCTTGCGTCTTCAACCGATGAAGGAAGAACGACCGAGAATGGTAGTGCCGAACAGATCGGAGCAACCAGTCAAGTTCCCCAGCGGCACGGTCACCTCGGTTGAAAGCCAAGTACAATCCCAGACTGATTTTCTCAGGCTCCCGAAGTGGTGCCAGGACACTCGAACCAATCTCTTCATGGAACAGCTGAGCCTTATCCGAACTAACCGGTCGATCAATCAACACCCGGCCGTTCGTCCGGTCCCGAAGTCGTTCGCCGGCGAACTGTTCAATCCGCCCGGATGAGAGACCGAATCGGAGTTCATACTCGATATCGGGAGTTGCGAGGGAAATCAGGATTTGATCGCCCTCTTTCGCGCCGTCCCACAGGATGCCAATTCCGTGGCTCCGAGCCGATGAGGCCAACTCGACGCCTCGAATCGCGCAATCTCGGAAGAACCACACAGTATCAAGTAGCGTCGATTTACCCACACCGTTCGGACCAAACAGAACATTCACACTATTCACATCGAGTGTAACATCCGCAAGGGAGCGGTAGTTCTTGACCTGAATTGTGGTCAACTCAGCAGACATGGTGGGTGTTCACTCCGAGGAAAACTTGATCCATTGATACTCCAGCATCTCAGGTATCTTACCAGAGACACTCTGTCCAAAAGAGCAGGTTCGCGCAGAAGTACCGAACATTGCCTCGTGCCGTTCCTTACCCCCCCAACTTCGCCTTCGCGTCATCAAGAATCTGCTTGGTCGCGGTGGCCCCCACACGCGAAACGCCCAGCGCGCGGACTTCCATCAGGCGCTCGAAAGTGCGCACACCGCCTGCGGCCTTCACCTGAACCCACGGCGGGCTGCACTCGCGCATGAGCTTCAAGTCTTCGAGCGTCGCTCCACTCTCCGCGTAACCGGTGCTCGTCTTCACCCAGTCCGCGCGCACCTCTCCGCAAATGCGGCACAGTTCGCGCTTGTGTTCGTCCTTCAAATAGGCGTTCTCGAAGATCACCTTCACCTTCGCGTTGCGTGCATGAGCCGCAAGAACCACCGCGGCGATGTCGTGAGCCACGGAGTTCCACTCGCCGGAGAGCACCTTGCCCACATTCACCACCATATCCAGTTCCGTCGCTCCATCATCCATTGCTCGTTCCGCCTCGAACACCTTCACCGGTGTTAAGTGTCCGCCGTGTGGGAAGCCAATCACCGTGCTCGCCTGAATCGTAGTGCCTGCCAGGAGTTTTGCCGCGAGTTTCACGCCATACGGCTTGATGCACACCGACGCGACTCCCAGCTCACGAGCAAGCAGACAGCCGCGTTCGAGGTCCGCGTCCACGAGATTCGGCTGAAGCAGAGAGTGGTCGAACATCCGCGCGAGTTCGGCAAGCGTGGGGGTCGGGGTTGGGGTAGACATGGAAACCTCAAGTAATCAGTGAACAGTGAACAGTCATCAGTAAACAGCAAGAAGTCAGCAGTGAACAGTCGCCAGTTCCGCGTCCCGGCTGTTTCCTGCATTACTGATTACTGATTACTGATTACCGATTACTGATTACTGATTACCGATCACTGATTACTGAGCACTACTCCGCGCAGACGGTCTTGACCACATCAACCGGCGTGGTATGCGGGGAACACACAAGACGCACTGCGCCCATCTTCTGGAGATTGCCCATGAGCCGCGATTCGCTCGCCGGGCTGGTTCTGCTGTTGTTCTGCGCCGCCGCCAGCGCTCAGCCTGCCGTTTACCGCGCCGTTGTGACCGATCCCGAAGTGAAACTGCGAGCGGGGCCAAGCGATCAGCTTCCAGAAACCGGCAGCTTGCAACGCGGAGCCTTCGTGATCGTGGAACGCGAAGAAGCCAACGGCTGGCTGGCCATCACCGCGCCGAAAGGATCAGTAAGCTGGATCGCGGCCGCGTTCGTGGAAGAC
>JAKEEV010001012.1 GCA_022616395.1 Planctomycetia bacterium
CGCCTGCCAAACGCTGCGTGAAGCCCAACCTCGGTTCAATTTTGAACCGAGGATTCCCCTTTTTCCCTGCTTTTCTCCAAGGAGGTTCTCGTGACTCGCTCAGCCCGTCGCACTTCCCGACTCGCAATCGAACACCTGGAAGATCGCTCGGTGCCCGCCGTCACCGCGTTTCTGAACACCGGCATTCTGACTGTTATCGGCGACGATCTCGCGAACAACATCTCGGTTCAGGCTGATGCGATGACTGGCAACGTCAGCGTCACCGCCAACGGTGCCAATGTCGCGATCAGCAATCCATTCGGCGGATCACTCAATCGCGCCGACCTGTCTCTGGTCGCGGTGCAGGGCAATGGAGGCGATGATGTCCTCTACATCTCCGGTACTCTGAACAACGGAGCCAGCCCGACTCTGGGACCAACGGCCAACTTCTCGCTCTCCGGTGGAGAGGGGAACGACCGCCTGGAGGTTGATGCCGGCGGGTTCAACGGCACTCTCGTCGGGACCGTCATTGTGGGCACGATTCGAGGAAATGCCTTCATGAGCGGTGGATCTGGCAACGACGTTCTCGTCAGTGGATTCGGCAACGACATCATGAACGGTGACGGCGGAAACGATATGTACGTCTGGGATCCGGGTACGCTCACCGACGTGTGGAACGGTGGATCAGGTTTTGATACGGCCACCATCAACGGCAACAACGGCACGGCTGGTGATGCTTTCGCGCTCAACGTCCAGAGCAACGGCCGAGTTCTGTTCCAGCGAACCAACATTGTCCAGTTCTCCGTGGACATCGGCACGACCGAAGCTGTCACCATGAACCCGGACGCGGGCACCACCAACGGCAACTCCGCGGGCACTCCGGGAATGGGTAACGACACCGTTACCATCGGCAACCTGACCGGCGCGCTCAATCTGGTGAGGATCGACTCCCGGCTCGATGGTGGCAACGACGTTCTCAATGGCACAGCCCAACTGCACGCGGGCATCCGGATCTTTGCTCAGGGTGGTGCTGGCGACGATGTGATGACCGGAGGAGCGGGGAACGACTCGTTCAGTGGCAACGCGGGCAACGATGTCATCACCGGCAACGCCGGCAACGACATGATTTATGGTAACCTCGGCAACGATACGCTCAGTGGAGATGATGGGAACGACTCGCTCAACGGCAACGATGGCACTGATACCCTCTTGGGAGGCGATGACAACGACACGCTCAACGGAGGCGGATTCGACGCTGATCCCGACGTGCTCGTGGGTGGAACCGGAGCGGATACCTTCCTCCGCTTCGCGGGTGAACCGGACACCTTCGCTGACTTCAACGCCTGCGAGGGCGATGTGTTCCAGGATGTGGCTTCGATCACCAGGGTGTAACCCGTGGCGGTCTGCTGAATGACAACGGGGTGCTATGTAGAAATGCTCAGTCGGTGGGTGGGAAAGCCAGAAGACCCCTCACCCGCCGTTACGACTGACGCGAAGCGCGTCAGTCTACGGCGACCTCTCCCCGCAAGCGGGGAGAGGTGGGGCTTGGTCGAGTATCCCTGTCGCCACACGATGCGCAACAGTTGCGCTCTGGCACGGCCGCAAACCGACACGAAGAGTGCAACAAGCCCCCACCTCTCCCCGTTGGGGAGAGGTCGCCGCCGCGAAGCGCTTCGCTTCGCGATAGCGGCGGGTGAGGGGTCTTGTTCTGAAACTTCCCCACTCCGCAGAGCTTCTCGACATCGCAAGAGCGAGGCAGCCTGACTTTCCAATCAGTCGTGTCTTGACGAATCAGCCCTCTGGCTCGTCAAGATACTTCACGGTTGAGGTAAGTATGTGCGGAAGAGGTAGTCGGTGTCTTTTGCGTTCGAGTGGCAGTGGATACATGACTCCAACTTCCCGCGAGAGACCTTTCTTTCGGGCTGAGTCACGACATACACATATTCCCAGTCGCGGTTCGCGGGGTCGTAGCCGGCTTCGCGTTTAATCATCGCGGCATATTCGACCGGCGGGCCGGACGCGTCATAGTCCTGGTGCTTCTCTTTCACGACAATCGCGCCGACCGGGAGTCGCTCGCGGGCGTGGAAGTGGACGAATGC
>JAKEEV010001013.1 GCA_022616395.1 Planctomycetia bacterium
CGCGATTGCACCATTACTGGTTGCCGCTGCTCTTCGTCCTTTTGTATGTCGGCGCGTGGCTCGGTTACTGGTTCTTTCGACTGCTCACCGATCCGCGAGACGGCTCGCACCCCGACATCGACGACGCCTGGACCGCCGGGCTGAAGGCTCTCAATTCCGCGGGCATCGACCCGACCGAGGTTCCTCTGTTTATGGTGATTGGCAAACCGCGAACGGACCTCGCGGACTTCTTCGCCGCCACACGCTTACCTTTCGCCGTTCGAGCGGAACCGCGTTCAGTTTCCGCGCCCGTGCAACTCTACGCGACACGCGACGCGGTGTTCGTGGTGTGTCCAGGCGCTTCAGTTCTGTGCAAGCTCGCCGATCTTCTCGCGGCCGAAGCGAAGGCGAAGGCTCCTCCTCCACCGCAAGCCGGTTTCGATCTGCTCGATAGCCCCGACCGACCGGTGGAAGTGCTTCCCGGCGATCTCGAACCTGTCTTACCCGAAGTGGGAGAAGTTCCCGTTGCGGTTTTGGACGAATGGCTTCCGCGGCCGGGCGTTTCCGATCTGCCCACGATGCCCGCGGACGAAGCCGAACGGCTCGCTGATCGGTTGAAGTACCTCTGTCGGCTCCTCGCGGAGCGCAGAAGACCGTTCTGCCCCGCGAACGGAATCGTGTGGTTGCTCCCGACTGCCGGAACAGCATCGGAAGCGCTTGCCGAACGCACCGCGGCCGCGTGTCGCGCCGACCTTCTGGCGGCCGAAGCGGGACTTCAGGTGCATTGCCCCGCGGCGGCGGTCATTTGCGACGCTCAGGATCTTCCCGGTTTTCGTGATCTTGTACGCGGAATCCCCGAACCGCTGGCTCGCGAACGCTTACTCGGTCGCTCGTTCCCATTGGTGCCCGCGGTGTCCGCCGAGGAGCGCCCGGAGGTGTTGTTCAACGGCATCGACTGGGTCGCTCGGAATCTACTTCCAGGTGTTGCTTACCAACGATTCGGTAGTGAAGCGGAAGGAAACGGAGAGCGATGGTCGGCGGCGAACGCGCGGCTCTGGATGCTTCTTTCGGAACTGCACGCTCGACGTTCAGCGCTTGTGCGGCTACTGGGGCAGGGGATCACCGATGGCAGGGACCGGCTTCCGCTACTCGCGGGCGCGTATCTGGTCGGCACTGGTCCGGCAGAACAGGATCAGGCGTTCGCCGCGGGCGTGGTTCAGCAGCTCATTGGCTTACAGAACAACGTCGGCTGGACGCCTGCGGCTCTGGCCGAAGAACGCGACTACCACCGCATGACCATCATCGGCTACGGTGCATCGCTTGTGCTGATAATCGCCGTCGGGCTGCTCGCTTATTTGACGTGGTTGAAGTGAGCGAATCGAGAAGCCGCAGATTATACATCCGGCTCGCGCCACGGTCGGCCGAGTTATGGCATCTCGTCATTGCGAGCGCATCACGACTTCACTTCGGATACGGCCCACGGAAGATTTGTGACGAACCGCAAGCCGACCGCGGCGCAGTCGGCGTCTATGTCTGCGTGCGGAACGACGCCCGGCGCGCAGTAATCGTCGGTGTTGGAACTACAGAAGATCAACTTCCGCGTGAACGAGATCGCCTGAAGTTGGCGGCAGACTTCCAGACACTCCTCGAAGATCGTGCAGTCCTTCAACTCGCCACCTTTCCGACAGGGTCGGCGCTTCGAGATGGTCACTCGGTCGTAGGCGCGGGTCATCGTATCCGGGTGCCGATCGAGTACAACGGCTGCATGAAGAAGCTGCCGGGAGAGGTCGTGAAGTCGAACTGCCAACCCACTGGCTCCGTACTGTGGACGGCCGAATGTCAACCCGATGCCGAGATGCCCGCATAGCCCGTGGAAGTGGTCCGCTTGCTGATCCAGGCGGTTGAGATGCTTCGTGAGGGAATCGAGAACGTCCTTGTCGTGAGTTCCCCACTCGACCGGAACAAATGAACCGACGACGAGACTGCATTGAGGAGTCGCGGTGGTCATTGCAACCAATTCCACAGCCGCCTCGATGCAACCCAAGAGGTTGCGCTCTGGTGCGCGGATTACATCCAGGATGCTGCACGTATCCAGAAAAACTACCGGCCCCGGCCGCCGCAACCTGGGTTACGGTGTCGGCGATGCTGGGCATGCGTCAGACTCCGACTGCTTGGCGATCAGCGTGTTCGAGTAAGCCGCGTGCATACTCGTACTGAATGGCGAGTTTGTCAGCCCACTCTTCGTTCCACCCTCCAACCTCTTGAAGCCAGCGAGCGAGAGTGGAGGAGTCCAGATCAGAACCGGCACGATGTGCCGCGACGACGAAGTCGTACCAAAACTTACGATCCGTCGGATGGTTTGCTCCGGTGCGCTTGTTGGCAACAAGGCAGAACGCGCGGAGTTTCTTCGCAGCATCTGGCGTGAGCCACCGCTCCAAGTCGGCTTCCGCTTCGGTCATTTCCGCCCGCGCACCCGTTCGGGCAACAGCCGGTTGGACGAACTGGTTGAAGAACTCTTCCAGGATGCCGTTGTACTCCGCGTACGACAGCTCAGGGCTTTCGTTCGGAACGATGTTTGAAACATAATAGGTTTGCTTATCGTGGTCTATCAAAAAGAGCGCGGCCGCGCGGCGCCACCCCCGTTTGTCACACTTGAAGCAATACACATTCCGCACGTCACCGAGAGGAGGCGTTCGGCGCATCCGTACTTCCGCTTCCACGTCCCGCGACCAGTCGCCGGAAAGGGAATTGCAGATCGCTTCGGCGGTTGCCTTGAGTTGCTCTGGTTCGCCGCGAATGAACAGTTCTCGGAAAACTTGCATCGCATCACCTCGCCTACTGTTTGACTCCTCAATTTTAACCTCTCTGACAACAAACACCATGCGACTGCTCATCTCCTTCACTCACACTCACACTACCGCTTCCTCGGGCGAGCGACGTGTGTCGCGGCTCCGTAGGCCAGTTCAGCGCTTTCCATGACCGTTTCGCTGAGTGTTGGGTGTGGGTGGATGCTTTCCATCACGTCGCGGGCCACCGCACCCATCTCGATTGCCAGCACGCCCTCCGCGATCATCTCGCCAGCGCCTGCGCCCACGATCCCCACACCCAGCACGCGCTTGCTTTCGGGATCGACCAACATCTTCGTGCGGCCTTCGGTGCGCGCGATGCTCACCGCTCGACCACTCGCGGCCCACGGGAACGTCAACACTTCATGAGGAACCTTCTGAGCTTCCGCTTCCTTCTGCGTGAGGCCCGCCCACGCGATTTCGGGATCGGTGAAGATCACCGCGGGGATCGCGCGCGGGTTCCACTCTGCCGGTTCGCCCAGGATCACTTCCACTGCGACGCGTGCTTCGGCGGTGGCTTTGTGAGCCAAGCCCGGATCTTCACCCACATCGCCAATCGCGAAGATGTGAGGAACGTTCGTTCGGCGCTGCTTGTCGATGGGGATGTAGCCCTTCTCGTTTGCCCGAACGCCCGCCTTGTCCAGTCCCAGGTTCGCGGAGTTTGGCTTTCGGCCAACCGAGACCAGCACGCGATCAAAGGTGAGCTTCGCGGGCACGTCCTTTCCTTCGAGCGCGACCACAATCCCTTCGGGCTTCGCTTCCAGCGCGAGTACCTTCGTGCTGGTGTAGATCGCTTCAAACTCGGTCTTGAGTTTCTTTTCGAGTGGTGCAACCAGATCGCTATCCGCCTGAACCAGAATCGTGTCGAGCATTTCAACGACCGTGACCTTGCTGCCGAGCGCGGAATAGACGCTGCCGATTTCCAGACCGATGTACCCTCCTCCGATCACCAGCAGCTTCTTCGGCACATCGGGTAAGAGGAGCGAGCTTGTGCTGTCCATCACGCGCTCATCGTTGAGCTGCCACGGCTTGGGCACGACGGGAAGTGAGCCGGTCGCGATGATCGCATTCTGAAACTTGATCGTCTGAGGAGAGTCGCCCGCCACTTCCACGGTGTTCGGACTTGTGAAGACCGCGCGGCCCTTCATCACTTCCACCCCGCGGCCCTTCGTAAGCTGGCCGATTCCGCCGGTGAGTTTGCCGACGACTCCCTTCTGCACGAAGTCGCGCAGTTTCTCCAGGTCGAGCTTTGGCTCGCCGAACGAGACGCCGTATTTGGCCATCTCGTGAGCTTCTCGAATGATCTTGGCGGTGTGGAGCAGCGCCTTGCTTGGAATGCACCCGCGATTGAGGCACACGCCTCCGAGCTTGTCGCCTTCGTCAACCAGGATGACTTTGAGGTTGTGGTCGGTGGCGTGCAGAGCGGCGGGGTATCCGCCGGGTCCGCCTCCAAGGACAAGAAGCTGAGTCTCGCGAACATCAGGCATGGGTGACTCTCTGTCGGAGGAGTGGAAATGTCATGCGGTGCGGAGAAGACGAAAAGGGAACCACGCGGTTCCCTTTTCATCCTCCCGCTCGCATTGAGAGAATTGTATGCAGTCTGAGATTGGCGATTGAGAGCGCGTGTTGCGCGCGTGCTTGCCGACTCAGGATTTCGCCAGGCGGTAAGTTCCGCCCTGGTCTTCTTCGTCGGTTTTGGATTTCGGTTTGGCGACCGGCGGGGATTTCGTGGGAGTGGATGAAGTCGCGGGTGGTTTCTCCACGATCTCGAACACTGGGTCCGGACCGGGAATGTCCACGATGGCGTTGCACGCGGGGCACTTCGCGCGCCGACCGGCATGTTCATCGGGCACGCGGAGTGTCTTCCCACAGGTGCAGTTGAACGTGATTGGCATGGTGTCCTCCGAGCCGGTGGAGGTGTTATCGGCCAGGTGAATATCTGCCCGGCCATTGAACCAGTGCGGGGCGAGAGAACAAGCGGAGTTGTCCAAATGCTGACGAACCCATCCGCGTCAACGCTCAGTCATCCTCGCCGAGGAACTGACCCAGAGCCAGACCGATCACTCCCTTTCCAACGGCGGCAAGGCCGAGGATGCCGAACACGATGATTCCGAACTTGGCGCGGGGGTCTTTGACCCACTTCACATCCTCCCAGTAGAAGAAGTAGATGATCGCGACCCCGATGAGAATGACCAACCCCGCGATGATGAAGGCGGACCCGCGGAGCACCCGCTTCATCCACGCCTCGTTCTCCCGCGTCCTCTCGTACCAGTCGTCATCTTCCCCTTCGGCTTTCTTCTTCTTTTTCTTCTTTTTGGGTTTGGTCGGGTTGTCCGGGGGCGGAGCGGGAGCCGGTTCTTCCTCGGCAATTGCCTTCACCCGCGCCTTGGACGCCGATTGCGGTGGCTTGGGCGTGGCGGGCGCGCTGGTTTCCTCGACGACTTCAAAGTCATCGAACTCCGCTTGCTCTTTGGCGGGTGGCACAACGGCTGCTTGCTGGGCGACGGGCTGTCCCGCAGTCTGGGTAGCCCCGCACACGGGACACTTCACCACTCTGCCAGCGAACTGATCGGCAACCCGCAGCGGCTTTCCGCACGCGCAGGTAAGCGTGATGGGCATGCGGTTCTCCAAGAGGGCGGGGGTGGAAGGGGAGGTGAACATCCGAACCGAAATTGAACCAAGACGCGAACGAAATGCAAGCCAAGATCCATGAAGAAAATGAGAAGACTTGAGTTGGAGTCCCGGCTCAAGCCGGCTCTTCAGCCAAACCGCCTGAAGGCGGGACTCCAAACCCAAGGCGGTACTCCAGCTCAAGCCGGGACTCCAACTCAAGCGGCCGGTGGTTATGCCTTCTTGCCGGTCAGTTCGTCAGCCAGTTCATTGGCATCGTAGACCTTTCGGAGAGCTTCGATGATCGCCCGGCTATCCACCGACACGGCCCGCGCCTGCTCTTCATCGAAGATGAAGTCAAGCACCAGCGACTGAATGTTGCCGTCGAAGATCAGCCCGACAACTTCGGAATTGCGATTGATGACGGGTGAGCCGCTGTTGCCGCCGATGATGTCCGCGGTGCAGACGAAGTTGAACGGCGTGGAGAGGTCGAGCTTGCTCTTGCGTTCGACCCAGCGCTTGGGTAACTCGAACGGCCCCTTGTTGCCTTGCTCGGCGCTGCGCTTGTAGAGTCCGTCGAAGGTCGTGAAGGGAGGAACGTCCTTGCCGTCCTCCTTGTAGCCCTTCACCGTGCCGAAGGCCAGCCGCAGAGTGAACGTTGCATCGGGATAAACCTTGTCTCCGTCCATCGCGAACTTGGCCTTTGCAAGTGCCGCATACGCTTGCCGTTTTGGTTCGTCGATTTCGGTCTCGAACCGCTTGCGAACGGCTCGGGCAGCGGGGTCCACGATGCGCGCCAGTTCGATCATCGGATCCTTCGCGTCATCCACGGACTTCTTACCACCATTGAAGAGCGCTTCACGCACTTTCGGATCGCGGACCTTCGTCCCGCTGATGAGTTCGTAGGCGCGATCGCGTGGTGACTTGCCGGCCAGCACCTTCTTCACCAGATCGTGGTCCGCGCCGAGGGAAGTGGCGAGGAAGGTGAGCGAATCGGCCAGCTTGATCGTCTCCAGGTCTTCGTAAATCGGCTCATCCGAGAAGAGCTGGAACTTGAGGCTCGGCAGGCGGGCGTCTCCGAACTCGCGAAGCCGCTCTCCTCCAGGCTTGGGCAACTCCTCCGAGGCGCGGAGCAGCGTGCGAGCGATCATGAACGAGTGGCAGTAGAACCCCGCGCCGCTTTCCAGGAGCGTCATTTCCTTGATGAGTTCCGCACGCAGCTTTTCCGCCTTCGCGACCGTGTCGAATGCCTTCTCCGCATCGTCCAACCACGGCAAATCGGCTCCGGGCTTGGCTGCCTTGGCGATATATTCCTTCAGCCGTTGTTCCTCCTTGACCTTTCGGCCGAACAGTCCTGGGTCCATGAGTCCAGCCAGCCCGCCGATGCGCGCCTTTCGCGAGTTCTGGATGCTGAAGAGTTCGTCTTCCGCACGCTGAGCGTTGCGCTCACTGCGACCACTCCAGGCGCCGAGCAGCACTTCGAGCCGGTTGAGCCGGGTCATGAGATACGGATAGCCGGTGTCTCGCAGATACTTCAACTCCTCGACCGTGTTTCCGCGGCTGGTGCGGCCGGGGTGCCCGGAGACGAACACCAGCTCGCCGTCCTTGCTCCCAGCAGCGCTCCACTTCAAGTAGTGTTCGCATTTGATGGGCTTGTCGTTCTCGTAGACGCGCATGAAGCACACGTCGAGGTCGAATCGCGGATATTCGAAGTTATCCGGGTCGCCTCCGAAGAACGCGATCTGCTTTTCGGGGGCAAAGACGATGCGGATGTCGGTGTACTTCTTGAATGTGTAGAGGTGATACTGCCCGCCCGCGTAGAGCGTGACGACATCCGCTCGGATGTTCTGGTCGGGCTTGGCGGCTTCCTTTTCGATCTCCCCGATCTTGGCCTGACGCTGTTTGAACGCGTCCGCGGGAGTGGCTCCGGGCTTCACGGCCTTCTCAACATCGGCGGTCACGTCCTTGATGCCGGTGAGGACATTGAGTTCCAGCCCCTTGCACTTGAGTTCCTGGTCGCGTGTCTTGGCGTGGAAGCCATCGCGGAGGTAGTTGTTCTTCTCGGTGGAGAGTTTGGCGAGATCATCGGCTCCGACATGGTGGTTGGTCATCACGAGGCCATCGGCCGAGACGAAGCTACCAGAGCCGCCGGAGTTGAAGCGAACGCTGGAAAGCCGGACGTGGTCGAGCCACTTGAGATCGGCTTCAAACTGGTATTTGGCTTTGAGCTGGGCGTGCGGCGGGTTGTTGAACAACCACATGCCCTCGTCGCCGTGAGTGTATTCGGGGGTCATGAACAGTCCCAGAAGGGCGGTGACAACCGCCAACAGGGGAATACGGGAGCGCATGAGAGCTTCTCCGTGCTGTGTTATGAGAACGGTGCTGGGGCAGGGATGTTCTCATAACGGCGAGTGAATACCCGGCGTGCGAGTTGGATCGCCGGTGGCTCATCATCATAGCCGCCAGAAGCCAAAAAGCCCACGGAAAGGACGAACAGGCATGATCGCAAGCGCGGAATCAGGTGGGCATGCCCACCAGCCCCGCGTCGAGGTCGAACCACGGGTTGGTGGAGTCGAGGGTGAA
>JAKEEV010001014.1 GCA_022616395.1 Planctomycetia bacterium
AGTTGCACGATGTACTCGTAAAGCGTCTCCGCTCCGTAGACGCCGGGCAACTTCCGCTGAAGGTTCAGGATTATTTCCGGCGTGAACATCGGCTGCACTTCCACCGCGGGCTTGCTGTGCAACTTCAACAAACTCACTTCATGCTTGAAGCCGGGGTAACCCATTTCCACACGCAACAGAAATCGGTCGAGCTGTGCTTCGGGAAGTCGGTAGACGCCTTCCTGTTCGACCGGGTTTTGCGTGGCCAATACGAGGAAGGGAAGTTCCAGAGGCAGCGAGTTGCCGTCCACAGTGACCTGGTATTCCTGCATCGCTTCCAGAAGCGCGGATTGAGTCTTGGCCGGCGCGCGGTTGATTTCGTCGGCCAGTAGCACCTGCGTGAAGATCGGGCCTTTCCGCAGAATGAAGTCGTTCGCGTTGCGGTCGAAGATCGAGGTGCCGGTCACGTCTGATGGGAGCAAGTCCGGGGTGAACTGCACTCGCTGATACTGACACCCAAGCAGTCGAGAGAAGACTTTCGAGAGAGTCGTCTTGGCAACGCCCGGCACGCCTTCAAGCAGAACGTGTCCGCCCGCCAAAAGGGCGATGAGCAACTGTTGGGTGACAGCTTCGGCACCCACCACGACGCGGGCGACTTCCGCGCACACCTTCTGGTTGAGTTGCTTCGCCTGCTGTGCAAGTTCGTGAGCCGCAGCACGCAAGTCAGCCGGTGGGGCCGGCATTCCGGGCGTCGAAGTCGAGGCCAAAGTCATGCCATGCTCCCATCGGTGTCGGTCGTGAATCTGTAGGACAGGCTTCCAGCCTGTCTCACGCCAAATGACAGGCTTCCAGCCTGTCCTACGTATCGCTCAGGAAACGCCACTTGCCGTCGGCGTGTGCCTGTTTGAGGCGGTCGAAGTACGGCTCTAACTCGAACCAGCGCTGAGCGGTCATGGTCATTGGCGGACCGAACGCCAACCGCCACAGATCCTTGAGCGCCTGGCGGAGTGAGTCCGGTTTGCGGACTTCGTCGGACACTTCCAGGCGCGGCATCTTCGGGCCGGGATTGGGTGGTGCTCCCACGGAGGAGAAATACTTCCGAAGCATGTCGCGGATCGGTTCGTAGATGTTATTCCGGCGCACCAGTTCCTTCTGTCTGCGGTCGAAGACTCCGGGCGGGCCGGTGGAAGCTACACCAGCGCCTGTACTCGGCGCGGGAGGAACATCCAGAGGTTGACGCGACCGAACCATGCGCCGGAGCAAGAACAGCACGGTGAAGATCGCGGCGAGAACCGCGACGATCTCGATCCACTTGCCGAATGCCCGGCGTTCGCGAGCCGAACCGGGCTGACCAACCAGCATGTTGTGTAAGCCGTCTTTCTTCTGGAACTGGTCGATCAGCCCGTTGGCCAGGTCCGCGAGCTTGTCTTGGTTCTTGCCGGCCAGTCCGGGAAGGTTCGGGGCACCGGGCGGCATCTTTTGTTTCGGGGTTGCCAGCGCGTTGCGCAAGTCATCGAACTTCTCGACCACGCGGCCGTTCTCGTAGAAGATACACCTGTTGCGGAAGCTATCTGGCCCCTGAAGGTAGTCGATGGTGTTTCGCGAGAGTGTGAGGTTGTGGGTTCCAGGCTCCATCATCATCAGGTTGACGAACACGCTCGAATCGGCCATCACCAGAAACGAGTAACCGGGTGAACCGTCCCAGGGATTGGGCGGACCTTCGCCCCCGACCGCGAAGAGCAGGTTCGGCGGCGCCTTCCCTTGTCCGAACTGGTTGAACGTCACGGAGAGTGGCAACCGGGCGAGGGGATACTGATACTCGGTTCCCACCACGTTGGGATTCAACTGGAGGAAGCTGGGCGAATTGGTGGCGATCTTGTTCAGTCCGCGGAAGACGTTCCAGATGGGGCCGGGTTTCTCCCGCATCTTGGGGAATTCCTCTGGCGAGATTGGCACGACGAAGGGACACAGCTTCCAGTTGTCAGGGCCACCGCTCGGCCAGTGAGCAGCGAGGGGGTCGGTCGCGTAGAGGCTCGTGCCGTTGATTGCCCCCACTTCGTTTTGCAGGAACGAGTCGAACAGGGGTAGGTAGGTATCGCCAGCAATCAGTACGGCCCCGCCCCTGCGCAGGACTTGCCGCGCGGTGTGCAAGGGCGAGTTGGGCCCCCCAAGGTTTCTCGTGCCGATAATCACGACAATCGTGCGGGAATCGGCGACGTTCCAGACATCCTGCGCTCGGACCGGCTGAACGCCTTTCTGATCGAGCATGGCGCGGAACAGTTCGGTGCCTCCGGCCGGGATCACGACCGGTTGCTGGGGGGGTGCGAGCCGTTGTTGACGCTGGGCCTCGGCGGGCTGCGCGGCGGCAAGCACAGTGGCCAACCCCAGCGCGGCCGCCGCGAAGCGACGGGTCAGAGTGTGTTTCATACCTCGTCCACTCCCGCGAGGTCGCAGACCAGTCGGCGGGCTTCGAGCAATTCCGCACGCGTCAGCGGCTCATCGAGCGGGGCGTAGCGGGCCAGTTCGTAGAGCCGCGCGAGCTTCGTCGCCGTCTCGCCGTGGGTTCTGGCCAACACCGCAAGCTCCTCGGCAATCGTCGAGTGTGTCCATGTCCGCGCGGCCGGCCCACAGATCATGACGCTCAGGTACTCGAACGCTTTCACCACATCTTCCCGCGTGTTGATCGCGCGCGGATCGATTGGCCACGGCCCCAGCCCATCGCTCACCAGTCCCATCGTGGGTTGCCCGGCGAAAATCGTCTTCCACTTCAGCATGAGTACCACCGCGACAACAATCGCGAGCAGAATCAGCAACAGCAGCCAGGGAACCTGCATCCCTCCGAAGTTGAACGAACCGAGGCTATCCAGCCCGGATGAGCCGCCCGACCGGTTGAAACTCGGCCAGCGACTGCGCTCGGTCGAGCGCGACGGCGGGAGATCGAGGTTCCGATCCGATTTCCCCCAGTTGAATGACCAGTCGAGCTTGGGCCAGGTGAAATTGGAGTCGCCGTTCTTGAGCCAGTCGCCGAATGTCTCTCCATCGCCCATCTCCTTCTGAAGGACATCGAACAGGCTATTCCCCTTGTCATCCGTGAGCGAGTCCATCACTTCCGGGTCGCTGACCAGGTCGATGATGGCACGTTTCACCGCGGGGCTTTCGTCGATTGGCCCGACGTTCCTCTCCCAGAGATTCGTTGCGGTCTCGACAGCCTTTGTCTTGGCGGCTTGTTCGGGAGTTTCTTTTCGCTCGCCAAGTGGATTGTCCTTCGGGAACGGCCGATCTGGGTCGGGCGGAGGCGGAGGGTGTGGGATTCCAGGCTTTTGAACAACCTTCGGCATCGGGTCAATCGGGTCCGGTTCGACCTTGGGCATTGGGGGAGGAAGCGGAGGAGGATCCTTCGGATCGACCGGATCGCCTGTCTTCGGATCAAACGGTTTGCCCGTGTCGGGATGAAGCGGGAACTTGGTGACCGGATCGCGTGGCTGCTCGTTTGGGTCGAACGGGAAGAGATTCCGATCCCACTCCCACCGGGGAGGTTGGTCGTTCGGAACCTTGAACGGATCTCCGGTGGGCCAGTTCGGCCGGTTGGGCGCGTTCGGGTCAGGCTGGGCGAGTTTGGCGTAATCCTGGGGAGTTAACTTCGGTTGTTCTCCGGGGCGTAACTGCCGCTGGTTGGCGTGCTTTTGAGCGATGTCCTTCAAGCGGTCCATCAGCTCCTTGTCCGCGAGGAGCCTCTTGATGGTTGCATCCATCTGTTTTGGGTCGGCGTTCGGGTTCTTCCGCATCACCTCGTCGCGGATCATCTCTTCGAGCATTTTGTTATTGTCGGTATCGTTGGGAGCGTAGTCGCCGAGGGCTTTCTTGATCTGGTCGGGAGTCAGGTACTGTTGCCAGAGTTTGTGGTTGCCGACGTTTGGATCGGTCGGCTGAGCCGGCTGGAAAGCCGGTGGAACAGGCTGAAGGCGGCCGGGCTGCCCGCGTGCTTCTTTGGTGGGGCTAATCCACCACACCAGTCCCAGAAACGCGCTGGAAAGCAACAATCCACGGCGGCCGGCGGACATGAGATGCACTCCGAATGTGCGATGGCATCGAATCGGCTTGGTGGAAGAGAGGAACTGGCCCCACGGTTACCGATTCGAGTGTCTTCTCATTGTGGCGGAACTGCCTGTCCGAAGCAAGCGACAGACTGAGCTTTCAGAGTAACAGCGCGTGCCTGTTACCTTTCTTCAAAGTAGCCCTCCCGCGGAGCGTGAGGGCCGTGGTTTTCATAGTAGTCCTCACGCTCCGCGTGAGGTCAGAAGCGTAACACGCGATGGATTGAGACCAACCCCGTCCGCAACGGAGGTCAAAACCCGCCCCGAAGGG
>JAKEEV010001015.1 GCA_022616395.1 Planctomycetia bacterium
CCAGACACGCCATGAACACGGCCGCCAGCAGACCGAGTTGCTGACGAGTCGCGAATCGCTCCCACCACGCTGGTTTTTCGTCGCTCACGATGTCGCTGACCTCCGCTTACTTCCCGTCTGGCTTTGGCGCGGGGATCGGTTCCCACTTCAGTCCAGGCAACACCGCCAGCTCTCGTCGGGCCAAGACCTCCCACGGAGTTCCCTTCCAGTTGTTCGCCAGACGATTGAAGTCCTCGGTTGCTGTTTCCAACAACACGCGGACAGACTTGCCACTTTGAAGTTTGTCGCTGGGAACCAGACGCCAGCCGGGGCTGCCCGGAGGAAGGTCCGGCAGCGTCTCCGTTCGCACCTTCCCCAAAGACACGTTAAACTCGTTGAGCAGCACCAGCCGCAGACGCAATTGAGCGATTGCGTAATCGTAGTGAGCTTGCCACCGCTTTGTCTCACCCGCCCGTTTGTCTGCCACCCCCTGTAGGTTTTCCAGTTCGAGTTCCAGCTTGGCGATTGCCAGAGCAAACGGCAACTGAGCGTCGGCCACGAGCTTCTTGATCCGGTCGTTCAACGGCGCGTTGATGGAGGTCATGCTCTTGGCTTCCTTCGTCCCAAGCGGCCACGAGTCGCGCATCGCTTGAAGCGCTCGAAGCGTCGCCACACGCAGCGGGTACTTCTCTGGAGCCTTCAGGATCTCGTCAAGGATTGCATCCGCCGCGAAATCCTTGAGAGCGTCCGCGGAGAAAGGGAAGTCTGGCGACAGGGGATCGTCACCCAGCGGCGGAAGTGCGAGTTCGCTCAGAATGGCCTTCACATCATCCACGGGGGCGGTCTTCAGCGCGGGCCAGTCGAACCGCTTGGCGGCGGCTTCCTTCGGATCGAATGCTGTTTCGGGCTTCACCGGTGTGCCGGCCACCGCAGGCGTCTGAGTCACACCAGCGAGCTTCGCCAATTCCGTGACGATCTTGAGCGAGGACTTGTGAAACGCATCCACGGGAATCGGATCGTCCGGTGTGGCCTTCGGATTGCCGCTGCGCTCGTCGGCCGCGGACTGACGGATTGCGTCGAGGAAGGCACTGCCGGCGAACAGCCCGGCCGGTCCGCGCGGAGTGAAGTATTCGAGCGCTTGCTCACCGGGCGAGCAACTGATAAGCGCCTGAACGCCCGGAGGCGCGGCCGAGAGCGCCTTGAAGAGCGGTTCGGTCATCGGTCCCGAATCGCGACGAACGCGAACGCGCTCC
>JAKEEV010001016.1 GCA_022616395.1 Planctomycetia bacterium
AAGGAAGGCGATGTTGTCACGCAACTCAACGACAAGGCAATCAAGACCGCCAACGATTTCCGCCGTGAACTCCGCTACTCCGTCGCTCTGGAAGCGGGCATCCTCCACATGAAACGCGGCAACGAGAACATCACCCGCGTCGTCTACATCAAGAACGGACTGGAGAAATAAGCCCGGCGGGTTTCTCCATCGCGAGGTGTCGGGTAACATGAGCGGGTGGGGTTTCTACTCGCAGAAGCTTCTCACCTCTCCGAGGCTTCGCCCATTACCTGACACAACCGAGTGACATGCCACGAAAGGTAATTCTCGTCGCCGATCCGGGGATCGATACCGCGTTCGCGGTCGCGCTTGCCCTCAATGATCCCAACATCGACGTTGTCGGGCTGCTCCCAACCGCGGGGAACGTCTCCGCCGAGCAATCCACAGCCAACGTCCACACGCTCATTGATGTGATCGATCCGCCCAAGTGGCCCAAGCTCGCGGCTGCTCTCCCCGCACGCTATGACTCAGACGGACTTGCTCTGCACGGTCCCGGCGGACTCGGAGGAGTCACGTTTCCTTCCGCCACGAGGCACACGCTTCACCCCGCGGACAAGATTCTCACCGAACTGGCCCACGAAAGCCCTCGACAGGTCACGCTCATTAACCTGGGGCCGCTCACGACACTCGCCACGGCTCTTGATCGCGACCCAACGCTCCCCGCGGTGCTGGAACAAACCGTGATTGTGGGTGGCGCGTGGCGCGAACCGGGCAACGCGGGGCCGGTCGCGGAGTTCCACATTCATCTCGATCCCGATGCAGCCAAGCGCGTGTTCGCGGCCGAACTCAATCCGCTACTCATCACGCTTGACGTCACGCGAAGGTTGATCTTCTCGCCGACCGATCTGTTGGAGTTGCCCAACCCCGATTCGCGGACGTGTCAGTTCTTGAGGCAGATTGTTCCCTTCGGAATCCGGGCCAGTTCCAATCTCTACGGCATCGAAGGCTTCCACCTGAAGGACGTACTCGGGACGGTCGCGGTCGCGGTCGCCGGGTGCGTGTCGAGCGAACGCCACTTCGTGGATGTCGAAACAAAAGGCGAACTGACTCGCGGAATGACCGTGATCGACACCCGCGCAAACCCGACAGGAGTTCCGAACACTCGCGTGGCAACCGGAGTTGCGGTCACCGACGTTCGGCAGTACATCGAACGAACTTTGAAGGCCGCTCACTGACGGGCCTTTCAGAGTAGTAGGCACACGCCGTGTGCCGTCTGCTTTCGAGAACGGCACACGGCGTGTGCCTACTACTTTCAAGACACTGAGTTTATTTGGTCCGGGCACGCGGGCTGCTCTATGATGGGAAGGTGCAGGCATGATGCCCACACTCAGGGACGAAACGTTTTCGCCGGAGGGTCACCGTGATTCGCTATTTCTCCGCGGCTGTGCTTCTGGCTCTTGTGGTTGGCATTTCGGACGCACAGCCGATGCCGATTCCACTCAAGCCGCCCGCAAGCGCTCCAAAGGCCGAGCCTATCCCGCAGGTCCAGCCGATGCCGATTCCCGTTCCGCCAGTGAATCTCAAAGCTCCAAAAGCCCCGCAACAGCCCACGCCCGAAGAAGCCGCGGCTCTGAGCAAGGGCTTGCGCGAACTGGCGCTCAAGAACATCCCCAAGCCGCTCGTGAAAGCCAATGACGGCTGGGGGAAGCAGAAGGAGTTCGTGGTCGGCGGGAGAATGCTCCGCAATCCGAAACGGTTTGGCCCGGAAGCGCCTCGCGCGATGGTCAACGACGGCCTTTGGCGACGATTCACCGTGACCGCACGCGAACCAGAAAAGACGCTCGCCATCGGAATCGAGGAACTCACGCGGCCCGAACTCAACACGACGCTCCTGACGGTGAACGCCGTCATGGATGTTGATTTCCGCATGGAACAGCAATTCTGGAAGCGCGGAATCATGCTCTACAGCGGAGAGACTCGCGGCCACTGCTCCGCGGGGTTGAAGCTGAAGGTCAAGGTCGTGAGCAATACGGAACAGAAACCCGGCTCGTTCTTGCCCAACATCGTGCTGACGATCAAAGTCACCGACGCGAAACTCTTCTACGACAAGGTTGTGATCGACCACACCGCCGGACTGGACGGCGAGGACGCCCGAGCCGTCGGCGAACTGGTGATTGATCTGGTGAAGGCGATCAAGCCCGATCTGGAGAAGCAACTGCTCGAGAAGGCGAACGCGGCGATCATGAAGTCTGTCGGCTCGAAGGAAATCAAGGTTCCGCT
>JAKEEV010001017.1 GCA_022616395.1 Planctomycetia bacterium
ACGCTCGCGTTGAGCGGCGGCCGACGAGCGTAGCGAGGAGGGCACCGCAAGCAAGCGAAGCGCGCTTGCGGCCGTCCGCTCGAACGCGGGGTTAGCCGTCAACTTCTTCACCGCACCACCTCACCACTCCAGCGGTCACGGGTCGCCCAAAACGGGCACTGCGGGCACGTTGAACCCTCAGGATAGTCGACCCCCTCTTCGTGAGGACACCCGATGATGCGATCGGCCATCGCAACGGTCTTCACCGCGCGAGCCCGAATGAACTTCAAGATCTGTTCATTCACCGCGTGATCGTTCCTCACGTCCTGGCTTTCGCTGAACCAACGCTCGAGGAAGGCAGGTTCTTCGTCCTCGGCGAGGACGACACCAACGGCAACTTTTGTCGCGACCTTATCATCCGGGCCATAGAACGCCATGGTCGCAACCGGATATCCGGAGAAGCCGCGATCAGCCTTCTTCCGAAGTGCCTTGGTGAATCGCTCCTTCAGTGACACGGGCAGTGAGCTCGATGCGCCGATTGTTGACGGCTAACGCTTGCGATCAGCGGCCGCGAAACAGCGGGCGAAAGCCCGCTGCGAAGCGGTCCGCTGCATCGGATGGTTGGGCGTCAAACATCTACTCCACCCGCGTCGAGACCGCGATCTTCCACTGTCCGTCGACGCTCACAAGGTTGTAGGTCTGATGGAACCGGGTGATGACACTTCCGTCGGCCCGGCTAGGAGACCAGAGGATGTCAACGATCGCACCGTTAGGGCCTACCGGGCGTGTGGAGAATGCGGAGATCGCGGCTCTCGCGAGTTGCATCTCGCGGTACCCCTCGACGAGCTTCGCGTAGAACTCGAAGATTTTCTCCGGGGTTTCTAGAAGGATGACCTTTCCTTGTCGAATCGTAAGCATCGGGCAGTGAAAGAAACCCGCGATGCATTTAGTGTCAAAAACGTCGTGTGCTCTTCCGTACTCCTCAAAGTATTCCCGAAGGTCTGTTGTCATCTGTCCCTCCGTAAGTGCCCGGGCTCAGATTGTGACGCCCAACGAACAGGATCGTATCCGTCGTGCGCGAGCATGGCGGATACGGTCAGTTGGACTGAACCGCTGGGTTCAACGCGCGAGCGGTCGTGCTTGG
>JAKEEV010000134.1 GCA_022616395.1 Planctomycetia bacterium
CGATTCGATCACCGCGGCCGTTAACCGCGAGTCCGGGAACATGGTGCAGGGGATCGTCGTCTTCTCCGACGGGCGGAGCAATCTCGGCTCGGCGTCGAGCTTCGCGGAACTGCGCGAGCGCGCTTCGCGAGAGAGGATTCCGATCTTCACGGTTGCGGTGGGAGAAGATCGCCAGTCTTCGTCCATCTACATCAGCTCGGTCCTGGCTCCAGACAGCGCTCCGATTGATGAGGCGTGGAAGGTCAACGTGGAAGCCGATGGCGTGAACCTGGCGAACAAGGAGGTCGACGTGTTCCTCGATCTCTTCATGCCGGGCAAGGATCTCAAGGACCCCACTGTTCGCCCCGATGAGACGCTGACGGGAAGAATCCGCTTTGCTCCGGGCGACCCGCCTCACGGTCAGGCCGAGTTCACCATCGACCCGGCCTCACTGAAGGCTCCGTTGACCAAGGAATCGACCGACGCGGCCATCAAGAAGCGCGTGCTGGTGGAGGGGAAATGGTCGGTCCGGGCGCGGATTCCCAAGCACGAAGACGAAGCGTTCACCGAGGATGTTCACATCCGGAATCGCCCAAACATCAACGTGGTTCAGCAGAAAGTCCGCATTCTGCTCGTCTCGGGCGCACCGTCACGCGAGTTCATCTTCCTGCGCACGATGCTGGCTCGCGAGGTTGCCGACAAGCGCGCCACCCTGACGACCCTTGTGCAGAACGAAGCCGGAACGAGCAACAAACTGACCGCCGAGAAGGATGAGGTGCTCATCCACAAGTTCCCGATCAAGTTCGATCTCAAGGACATCAAGGACGACCCGGACAAGGCGTACAACCTCAACGAATACGATGTTCTGATCGCCTTCGACCCGGACTGGAGTGAGTTGTCGGAAAAGCAAGCGGAAGATTTATCCCGTTGGGTGACGGAAGGCGGAGGAGGGGTCATCTACGTCGCGGGGCCGATCAACACGTTCCAACTGGCTCGAATCGAGATGGGCAAGAGTCGCCTCGGCCCACTGTTGGACATTCTGCCGGTCGGTCCGGCCGACATCATCGCCCAGCAAATTAAGCGGACCCCGAAATACCCGCGCCGACTCTACCTCCACCCCAACAAAATCCCGACCACCGAGTTGCTCAAACTCGACGACAAGATCACGGTGGTGACCACTGGGGGAACGGAGTATCTGGGCGTTCCCATCGAGGAAACGGCCGAGTCTATCACGCTTCAACTGGAGAGTGGCGACAAGCAGATCATCCCGGTGAAGGAGATTGCCCGCAAGCGCTCCGACCCGGTGGGCGGCTGGGAGCGATTCTTCACCGACCGCGACAAGTACGTTCTGAACATGGATCAGAAGGCCGAACTCTCCCCACGGCGAGGGTTCTTCTCGTGCTATCCGCTGCTCAGCGGAAAAGAGGCTCTGGATCGGAATTTCCGCGAGGACGGCACGAAACCGGGCAGCGAGGTGATTGCCGAGTTCGCTGATGTCAACGAAGTTGGCGAACTTGTGCGCCTCCCGTGGATCGTCATCAACAATCCAGCCTCCGCGTACCGCACGGCCTTCTTGGGTTCCGGCGAACTGTACAAGATGCGCGTCTACGAGCCGGACAGCACTCCACCAACCGGTCAGTCATACTTCGAGCGGTTCTGGATGAAGCTGATCAAGTACGCCGCGGGCAAACGCAACGTCAAGGCTCCTCGTGGGCGGGTACTCGTCGGGACCGAAGCAGTCTCCGGGGAACAACTGCGCGTTCAGGCACGTATCCTGGATCCAACCGCCAAGCCCTACACACGCGACATCGGCGCGAAGTTCAAGATTCTGCAGGTGACCCCCACCGGCGAGAAACTGGCCGAATTTGGCCCATTCAATCTGACGCCCAAGATGCCGGCCAGCGGCAGTTTCGATGGCTACTACGTCGGACAGGAACAGCTCGACCCCAAGACGTACCCACCGGGCGAGTTGACTTACCGCGTCGTGGTCGAAGTGCCGGATTCTTCGGGTGAGGAACTCACGGGTGAGTTCCGGATTCGCAAAGCTGATCCAGAGATGGATAACACCCGTCCCGACTACCCGGCCATGCTGAAGATGGCCAGTGAGTATGACCAGGACTTCCAGGCTCGACTCACCGACAAGCTCAAGGATGAGTTGGGCAGCAAGTTACCGAAGGAGGCCGGTGTTCAACGGCTCTCCTTCAAGATCACCGACACCGAGTCACTCAAGCTGATCCCCGAGTGCATGATGGCTCTGAAGCCCAGCAGCCGCACCAACCAGGGACCGATCAACGACCTCTGGGATCGCGGAATCACGTTGCCAGTGTCCAGCGCCGACCCGCCGCCGAGGTGGTCCGGGCGGCAGATTCCGATTTCCTGGGTGATGCTTGTCGTGATTTCCTTGCTGTCGCTGGAATGGCTTGCGCGCAAGTTGTTGCGGCTGGCCTAAGCGCTCGTCGGACGGGCTGGAAAGGCCATCTCTTCGTAGGACAGGATCTTGCCTGTCTCCGATGTAGGACGGGCATCTTGCCTGTCTGAAGCAATGACAGGCAAGATGCCTGTCCTACATCCAGAGACAGGCTGGGAGCCTGTCCTACAAAGAAGGCGAGTGACGGCTGTCCTCGAAACGATCAACGCGAAACGCGAGACACGCAAACGCGAGACACCAACTGGGTGATGATGACATGGCTACCGTGCAAGAAAAGCCAATGAAGGTGATGTCCACTCGGCACGCCGAGCGCGATCCGCAAGTGTATCACCCGCTGGATCGCCTGCGGGGGATCATTCGGCGCTACGTGGTGATCGAGGGGATGCTTTCCATCGCGCTATTCCTCGCGGTGTGGTTTGCTCTGGGTCTTTTGTTCGACTTTGGTCTGTTCAAGACGCTCGGCTGGGACTGGGTGCGCGACGGAGCCTGGACGGTGCGGTTCCTGGCGCTGGTGATCGCGATCGGTCTGCTCGTCAGCATTCTGGTCTTCCGCATTGTCCGTCGACTGACAACCGAGTTCTCGTATCCGGCTTTGGCTCTGGTGTTGGAACGGAAGTTCCCCAAGGTGCTCGGCGACCGACTCATCACCGCGGTGGAAATGGCCGACGTTGAGGCGATGGGGAAGTTCGGTTACTCGAAGGAGATGATCCGGGCGACCATCGCCGAGGCTCGCGAGCGAGTTGGGAAGGTGCCGGTCAACGAGGTGTTCAACTGGAAGCGGCTCTGGGTGATGGGCTTTATCACCATCGGCGTACTCGTGGGGACGCTGGTTGTCTCCTTCGCCAGTTTCGCCATCGCGACGAAGTCGGCAGACATGCATCGTTTCGGCTGGCGCCTGGCACACGTCAGCGGCATCTTCCTGGAACGCAATGTCGCGCTCATGGACACGCCATGGCCTCGTCGGGCACACGTGGAGTTGATCGGCTTCCCCGAAAGTGGCGAGTTGACGATCGGGCGTGGAGAGAAAGCTCCCCTCACTGCTCGCGCTTACCGCTGGGTCATCGCCGACCGCAACTCGCCCGAAGGTTGGCGGCCGATGTTTTGGTCTGATGTGACCGAGGAGTTCGTCGGTCGACGGGTGCCGACAATCCCCTTCGATGCACTGGCGGTTGGTGGAGACACAACTCCGCTGCCAACCGAGGCCAGTCACTGGACCGTGGATACTCTGGAGTATCTGGTGTTCGAGCGGGAGGATGCCGCCCCGGACAAGAATATCGTTGCGATGCGCGCGGAACTGAAGAAGAAGATGAACACCAAGTGGGAGAATGGCCAGCCGGTTCGTAGCGACAAGGGCGAGGTCGTCTCCACCAACGATTACGAAGAACTCCAGGAGGTCTTTAAGGCTCTCAACGAGAAGGCCGAACAGCCGAGCATGGGCCGAACACTCCGCAGGCTTGACCTTACCGAGTGGGTTCTTCTGGTGGACAAGGAAGGCAATCCCGTTCGCGATGAGAACGGAAAGAAGATTTACGAGGAGAGGCCGCTGGAGGTGAAGTACAAGTTCTCCGGTCGTCGAGGCCGAGAACTCGACGGAGCGTTAACCGCCGGGAAATACAACGTCTACACTGGCGTCATCGAAACGCAGGACTTGACCGAAGACGGAGACTTCGTCCTCAAGGCAGCCGACTTTGAAACCACTCCGCGCAACATCCGGCTAATTCCCCCGCCAACCTTGCGGAAACTCAGGCGCACTCAGTTCGAGCCGGCATACTTGCATCACGTTGCCCCCCAAGGTGAAGGAGACCTTTGGCTACAGGGGAAGATGCAAGAACTGGCTCCGAGGGACGTGTCTCTCACCGGCGAGCGGTCGGTGTTCATCGTGCCTTCGGGGACCGAACTGATTCTCACCGCCGAGGCGGACGATCCCGAGAATGACCCGCTTATCTGGGCACATGCCAAGCCGGTGACCGGGAAGTTCCCCGGTGCCAAGCGCGATGCGCAAGGAAGACTCTTGGCAGACCCGGTGAATCTCCCGATCACCGGTAACGGCGCTGGGTTCTCGGTGGAGTTCCGAGGAGCGGATCGACTGACCGATGATGTTGAGTTCCAGCTTGTCTTCGCGAACAGATACAACGTGACCGCCACGCGAACCGTCCGCATTCAGGTGGCTCAGGATCAGCCGCCGACAGTTGAGGTCGGGGTGGATGTGATTCGCAAGGTCGGAACTCACTACCTCGTCACGCCCAGCGCGAGGATTCCGTTTGACCCCGCCAGCAGTATCAGGGACGACCACGGACTGAGCAAACTGGAATACATCTTCTCGTATCGGAGCGAGGACTCTGACTACGTGCGGGCGCTGCGGGTCAGCTACGCGATGCGGTCGTTCATCGACACACCCGGCCCAGGCCCGATGTTCATTCCCGGGCTGGTCTTCCCGATCCGTCATTACGATAACCTTCGCATCCTCGACAAGGGAGATGACAAACTCAGCGCCGCGGTTGGAATCAGCGAGTTCTCCAATCAGTATGGTCGGCTCCGTCGAGAGACAAGTGACCACTTGCTCAAGCTCTTGAAGACTCCTCTGGGAGAGGAGATCGCTCCGGTCACCGTCAACCGGGTCGATTTGAAGAACCCGGATCGCGATTACTTCGACCTCAAGGAACTCAACGACAGGGGCATCATCAAGATTCTTGCTCCGTCGGAGGGGGTTCAGTCGATCTTCCGCATGGAACTGAACATCCAGGCGACCGACAACAACGTGGATAACGAAACCGGCCCGCGAGTCTCGAAGAACGCCACTCCGATCTTCCTGCGGATTGTCCCCGAGAGCGACTTGCTCCTAGAGATCAGCAAGGAAGAGGAACAGTTTGGCAACCGAGTCGAGGAGGCTCTGAATCGGGTCATCGCCGCTCGGAGGAAATTCGAGTTCGTCGTCACAACCAACGGCTACCAGGATCTCTCGCCCACGAACGTCCAGTCGGTGAAAGTGAAACTGACCGACGCGATTCAGGATGTGGAGAAAGCCCGCGACATCGTGCAAGGCGTGGTGCGCGACTATCGCCGAATTTACCGCGAATGCCAGATCAATCGAGTCACGGACACCACCACGGCCCGCTACGGGAAGATGGGCAACTGGATGGATCGCATTCTGGGCGAAAACCCGACCCTCATCAACGACAAGGAAGCCGAGGAGATGGCGGAGGGAGCGTGGGTGACGAAGACCACCTTCCCCAAGACCCAAAAGATGCTCGACAGCGTGCAGGGTGAGCTTGTCAGCGATCCGCCCCGTTGGGCAGAGCTAGTGTTGGTGAGCGATACCCAGAACCAGCTCTTTTTGCTCGAAAGTGACCTGGAGAAAATCCGTAAGCAGATCGGCGAATCGGGTAACAAGGAAAAACTCAAGCAGCAACTCCTCACGCTCCTGGCGAACCAAAAGCGGGTCAAGGAGCAGATCGACAAGATGTACGAAGACTACCTGATAAGGCTGAGCGGGAAGGAACCTATCATCGGTGCTGTCGGCGCCCAGTTCCTCGCCAAGGGTGAGACGAAAAAGATCCGGCACAACATCGAGTGGCTTCAGTACCCCAGCGATAACCTGACGATCAAGGTGACCGCCTCCGATCCGTCCGTGGTTGTGCCCGGGGAGATGAAGTTGGACTACGAGAAGAACGACGTGTTCTTCGAGTACGAGATCAAGGCCGGAAACAAGGAAGGGGACTTCAAGATCACCGTCACTCCCGCGGTTGGCAAACCGGTCGAGGTGTTGGTCACGGTGAAGTAACACACGCACTGCCGCCCGGCGGAGGGAGCCGTGGGTCGTTCACCCCGCAAAAGGGCAAGCCAGTCTTTCAAGTGGTCGTGAAATGAGTTCCCGATGCTCAAACCGGCAGCAGAATTGCTCAAACAGGAATGTTCGGCTGGGCGAAAAGTGGGCAGAAGTTGGGCCAAGAACGTAACAAAGTGTAACAAATACCCAAGACTCACGGTTTTTTCCAGGTTGGCTGTTGGAGGCCCCTTAGCGGGTCGTCACAATGGCAGACGATTGACCACTCCGCGTCGTGGTTTGTCCACGCGCACCCTCGGAGGGAGGCTCCCATGTTCCGCCGGTTGCCGACAATCATGCCGCTCTTCTTCGCGGCAACGGTCGGCCTGTTCGCACTTTCATCCGTGCTCACCGCGCAGCCGCCCGTCAAGCCGGTCCCACCAACACCGGGCGACACCGGTGTCAAGCGAACGCAGGAAGAAAACTTGAAGCTCTTCCAGCGATTCTCCGTCGATGTGTTGCGACTGGCCCAAAAGTGGGAAAAGAGCGATAGCCCGGACGACAAGGAACGGGCCAAGTCCCTCCGCGCCGCGCTCAAACTCATCGAGGAGCGGGGCGTCGAGAAGATGTTCAAGGAACTCATCGAGGGGCTGGATAACAAGAACCTCACCGGCACCGAGTTCAACAAACTCTTCGCGGGCGACCAGAAACTCGTGAAGGCACTCGAAGACATCCTCACCATCCTCGATACCGAGGACGATGCGAAGCGCATCCGGGACGAAATCATTCGGCTCGAAAAGATCCTCGCGGAGGTGCGCAGACTCAAGCAGGAGCAAGCGAACCTCCTCGAACGCACCAATAACCCCAACGGCGACCCGAACAAGATCGCCGAGGCGCAAGCTCGCCTCGCGAAGGAAACGCAGGATCTCGCCAACCAACTGGCGGGCAAGGGGAACGCCAACACCGACGGCAAACCGCAGGAAGCCAAGAGCGACGTCAAACCGGAATCGAAGCCCGGTGACAACGCGGGGGCCAACAAGCCTGACGCCGAGGGGAACAAGAGCGACTCCAAGCCCGGCGACGGCATGGGCAAGGGTGGCGGCGAGCCGAAGCCCGGTGACGGGATGGGTATGGGCGGAATGGGTGGCGAGGAGAAGCCTGCCGACCCGAACGGTGGGGCCGCGAAACCCGGCGATCCGAACGCGGGCATGCCGAACCCGATGGGTGGCGAGCCGAAGCCCGCGGGCGGTGCCGGCAAGCCGATGGGTGGCGGAAAGGGCGACGGGAAGCCCTCCGCCGGTCAGGGAAGTGGCGGTGAAGGGAAGCCGATGGACGGCGGCGGCATGGGTGGAATGGGCGGCGGTCAGCCCGGCGGCTCGAAGCCCGGTGACTCCGGCAATCAAGGGCCGCAACAGCCCGGTCAGAAAGACCCGGCCCAGGAGAACATCCAGGGAGCCGTTCCCCCACAACAAGAAGCCGAAGACAACATCCGTCAGCGCAATCCCGACGAGGCCACCAAGAAGCAAGACAAGGCCATCGAACAACTCGAAAAGGCCATCGCCGAGTTGGAGAAGAAACTCAAGCAACTCCGCGAGAAGGAACTGGCCAAGTTGCTCTCCAACCTCGAAGAACGCGTCAACCAGATGTTGCGCAAGCAAATCGAGGTCAAGGCCGCGACCGAGAGCATCGATAAGGGCATCAAGGCCAGCAACGGCAAGCCCACCAACCTTGACTTCCAGAAATCTCAGACCGAGGCCGAAAAGGAAGGAGACATCGTCACGATCGCCGAGAAGACGCTCAAGTTGATGGAAGGAGAAGGGAGCGCGGTCGTGTTCGCGGGCGTGCTGAAGGAAGTCAAGGGAGACATGGAAGCGATCCAGAAGCGCCTCAACGGCGCTCGGGTCGGCGAGGACACCCAGCAGATCGAGCAGGACGTGATCGACCAACTCAAGATGATGCTGGAAGCCCTCAAGAAGGCCAAGCAAGACCTTGAGAACAAGCCGAGCGATCCGAAGCCGAGCGACCCGAATGCACAGAAGCAGAACCAGAAACTCATCGACCTCTTGAACGAACTGAAACTGGTGCGTGCGCTCCAGGCTCAGGTGAACAAGCGGACGATCATGTACAACAAGCAGGATCCCGGCGAACAAGCCAACGATCCGATCGTCCAGGCCGAGTTGAAGCAACTGGCCGAGCGCCAAAAGGTACTCGAGGACATGTTGCACAAGATCGCGACTGCGGCCAACCAGTAAGGTTTGGTGAGTAAATCATGAGGCCGGACAGGAAATTGTTGTGTTCGGCTGGGTAAAAAGGTAAACTTCGGGTTGGTTGGATATTTTTCCGGGTGGTTGGCTCTCCCCAACCACCTGATTCTTCCCTCCAGACAACCCATACCAAAAATCTCCCGCTTTCACTTGTTTTCCAAGGAGCTTTACCGTGAAGATTCGCCAGTTGTTCGCGGTCGCTGTCGCCGTGGGGTTGACCGCCGCTCCCGCGATTGCCGCCGAACCGGCCAAGAAGCCGACGTTCGGTTTCAGCACGATGAAAGCCATGACTCCCGAGGCCGCCAAGGCCAAGGCCGAAGCATGGCTGAAGTCGGTCGGCAAGTTCGACCAGGCCGCCTTCGATAAGATCTGGGCCAATGAGAATCGGACGGTTCTGGATCGCACCGCCGATTCGCTCGCTCTGGGCAACACCGAAGCCGCGACGTTGCTCGCCAACGTCCGCAAGTTTGACGCCCCGGCCCCGGCCGAAGTGCCCGCCTTCCTGAAGGACGAGAAGCAAGACCCGTTCTTCCGCACCAACATCGCGCTCGCCTTCGCCAAGGCGGCCGCCAACAAGAAGGTTTACGAGGAAGCTCTCGAAGCTCTCACCCTGGCCAACCCCGAAGTCGCGGTCGATCCGGCCAGCTACTTCTTCTTCAAGGCGGTCTGCCACCACGCGACCGCGATCAAGACCACTGACAAGACCGCCGCCATCACCGCGATCGTTCGCTTGCTCGACGACGTGGCCGATGTCCCCGACCGCTACAAGATGGTCGCCACCCTGATGTTCTTCGACATGCAAAGCTGGTCGGCCGATCCGAAGGATCTGTCGAACATCACGAAGTTGATGGACAACAGCGGTCGCCGGCTTGACCTGGCCCGCGGCGGCGAGAAGACCCAGGACATCCAGAAGAAGATCATCTTCCGCCTGGATGAACTCATCAAGGAACTGGAGAACAAGGCCAAGGCTGGTCAGGGTCAGTGCAACGGCGGCAACTGCCCCGGCGGTGGCCAGAAGCCCGGCAGCGGAGCTGGCGGCGGCACCGTCAACTCGCAGTCGCCTGCCACCGACAGCGTCATCATGGGCGGCAGCGGCAAGGGCGGCGTCGACGAGAAGGAACTGCGCAAGATCGCCGAGCAGTGGGGCACCATGCCTCCGGCTCAACGGGCCAAGGTCATCCAGGACGTGACCCGCGACCTGCCTCCGAAGTATGAGCCGATGATCAGGAACTACTTCGAGGCCCTGGACAAGATCCACGGCTACAAGAAGTGAGTCTTCGACTGTAACATGTGGGTAATCTGGGCGGTGGCCGCGCTCAACCGGCCACCGCCTATGCATTGACAAGCTATACAATACGCTCAAAACAAGCCCCTTCCCGCGTCCTCCCTCGGAACAGTGGTTCGGTTGCTGTTCGGATTGAGAGGGCCGATACTCCACTCGCGAGACCCACCATGCGATCCACACGCTGGGCCGCCCTCCTCCTCACCATCAGTTGCGGGACAACTTTCGCGCTGGCCGATGACCTGACCACGAACGACGGCAAAAAACTCACCGGCAAACTGGTCTCGGTCAACGGCGAGGGCGTGAGTTTCACAACGGCCGAGGCCACCGTGACGGTGCCGGGTCGCAACATCGTGGGCATCACGTTGAGCGACAAGTTTGAACCGATCCCCGCGACCGTCACCACTCACTCCGAGATCGAACTGACCGATGGCTCGGTCATTCGCGTTGCGAAGTTCACGATCAAGGGGAAGAAGTTCGAGACAACCCTCTGGCCGGGGGCAAAGGTCGCCGCGCCGACTCTCGACTTACCGATGAGCGCCGTCTTCACCGCGATGAAGAAGGCCGAGGACGCAAAGGGCCGCGCGGAGTGGCGGAAGTTGGTCGCCAATCGCGGTAAACGCGACATGTACGTGATCCGGCAAGGGCAGGGGCTTACGTTCATCCAGGGCACGATCCTCGGCGGGACCGACGACGGCAAACTGGAGTTTGAGAAGGAAGACAAGTCAACGGACAAACTGCTTCAATCGCGCTCGGCGGGGTACGTGTTCCACCAGGCTCAGCCGGCGGCCGTTCCTCAGACGATTTGCCGCGTCCTCGATGTGTTTGGCAACACACTCAATGCCGCGAGCATCAAGATCGCCACTGATGGAGTCACGGTCACAACGGTCGCGGGTGCTTCGATCAAATACCCCTCGCTCGCGGCGATCGCGAAACTCGACTACTCACAAGGGAACGTCGCGTATCTATCGGATCTCAACCCGGAGGTGGAGATGCCGGACCTTCCGCCCGCGGAGAAACGGTTAAGCCCGATCACACCGTTCTTGAGGGACAAATCGCTCTCCAACGAGATGATCCGACTGGAGAACGCGACCTTTCCCAAGGGAATCTGCATCGCTCCGGATACGGTGCTCTCGTTTAACCTCGATGGCAACTACACGCAGTTCAAGGCCACGGTCGGCATCGACGAAAACGGACTCAACGCGACGAGCGCTGCGAAGTTAATCATCGAAGCCGATGGGCAGGTGCTGTTCTCCGAGACTCTCAAGCGTAAGGATAAGGCGAAAGGGTTGGTTCTGGTCGTCAAGGGCGTCAAACAACTGAAGGTGATTGTTGAGGCCGACACCCCGGTGAACGGAAACTATGTCATCATGGCCGACGCCCGCGTCCAGAAGTAACACAGACTCAGGCGACTCACGAAGTGAGTCGCGTCACTCGCGGAGCGAGTGACCTACTTTCTTGCGACTGACTTCTTCCTGTAGGACAGGCATCTTGCCTGTCTCAAGCCCTGACAGGCTGGAAGCCTGTCCTACAAACAACTGGCGACTCGCGAAAGCGAGTGACCCACTTTTCGGCGATCCAACGGGATACAGACCATGACCCGATTCCCACTTCCGCGGCTACACCTCCTGGCCGCTTCACTGGTCGTCGCGGGTGCCGCGACGCTTTTCCTCTCGTCAGCGCTGGCCGCGCCTGTCGAGGTAGACAAGGTCGTCCTCGACGCGCAGGCCGAGCGCATCGCCGCGATCAAGAAAGTCCATCCGGCGGTTGTCGCGGTGTGCATTCGTGGCGGGCAGGGCGTAGGGAGCGGAGTCATCATCGACCCGGAAGGTTATGCCCTGACGAACTTCCACGTCGTTCAAGCAACCGGTCCGCTCATGCAAGCGGGTCTGGCCAATGGGCAGCTCTATGACGCGGTCGTTTGCGGCATCGATAAGGTCGGGGATGTCGCGGTCATCAAGCTTCTGCCCAAGGAGAAGGGGAAGGCGTTCCCGTATGTGCAACTGGGCGATAGCGACAAGGTGCGGGCCGGTGACTGGTCACTGGCGATGGGAAATCCATTCTCGCTGGCAATGGATTTTACCCCCACGGTCACTTACGGCATCATTAGCGGAGTCAATCGCTATCAGCCGCCCGAAGGGAAGGGGCTTCTGGAATACACCGACTGCATCCAGATCGAAACGTCGATCAACCCCGGCAACTCAGGCGGTCCACTGTTCAACATGAAGGGTGAACTGATCGGGATCAACGGCCGCGGATCGTTCGAGAAGCGCGGACGGGTGAACTCCGGTGTCGGCTACGCGATTTCGATTAACCAGATCAAGAACTTCATGGGTCACCTGCGGGCCGGGATCGACACCGACCACGCGACACTCGGCGCGGATGTTCGCACACTCTCGGAGGACGCGGAACTCAGCCAGATGGTTGTCCGGCAAGTGCTCGAAGAGAGTGACGCGTTCCGTCGCGGGCTGACCGAAGGCGACCAACTCATGAACTTCGGCGGTCGGGCCATGACCAGCACCAACCAGTACAAGAACATTCTCGGCATCTTCCCGAAGGAGTGGCGAGTTCCGCTCACGGTCCGGCGAAAGTCCACTCGCCAGGAAATGTTGGTTCGACTGATGGGCAACCAGGCGACCCTGAAGGAGCCGCCGACAGCTCCTCCAGGTCCAGCCCCGAAACAGCCGCCGGTACCCGTTCCGAAGAAGGGGCCGGTCGGCGGTGGAGAAGCCGCCAAGATGTACGAAGCTCGGAAGGGCTACTCCAACTGGTACTTCAACGTGCAGCAACGCGACAAGCTTCTGGCTGCCGCCAAGAAGCACGGCGACTTCTCCGGCGTCGGCGGCGCGTGGGCAGTCGAGGGGACCTACACGATGGGCGAAGGCCCCAAACCGATGTCGTTCTCCATCACACAGACGAAGGAAGACTGGCTCGTCAAGTTGAAACTGACCACCGACACTCAGTTGGAACCGCTCAAGCAGACCTCGCTCCTCCTGCAGCGCGAACCGATCGGCAGCGGAGGGCTGATGGTTGCCCTCTATCAATACCACCGGTTCCTGACGACCGGGCCAAAGGGGTTCATCCGTCAATTCGCTCACGGAGGGAACGAGCCGTTCTACCCCTACCCGGCTGATGGCTCGACTCCCAAGTCGCTCGCGTCGCTGCGAGTCGATTGCGCCGTCATCCGCACCACGCACGGCTCCACCGAGTGCAAGTGGTACTTCTCGCTCAAAGACCACACGCTGTTGGGCTTCGAGTCGTACATCGACAAGGGAGGCACCGGCGACGAGGCCGACCCCTGCGAAGTGTACTTCTACGACTACAAGGCCGTGGACGGTCGCATGCTCCCACACCGCATCGAAGTGCGAAACGGGAACAAGCGCTACGCGATTCTCAACGTGACCAAGTACACATTGGAAGCAACGAAGTGATTCAATGTAGTCCTCACGCTCCGCGTGAGGACTACATTCTTCCTCAC
>JAKEEV010001018.1 GCA_022616395.1 Planctomycetia bacterium
CAACCGGCCTTTACTCCCGTCGTGCGTGTGCCCACAATTCACCGCATGGACGCACGCAAAGTTCTCGGCCCCGAGGGGCTGATTGCCCGGAAGCTCTCCGGCTTCGAGTCGCGCCCGCAGCAGCTTGACATGGCTGATGCGGTCGCCGACGCGCTTGAGCGCAAGCGGAAGTTGCTTGTGGAAGCCGGGACGGGTGTGGGGAAGAGCTTTGCATACTTGGTGCCCGCGATTCAAGCCGTGAGTGGGCGAAAGGACTTCAAGGTTGTCATCTCGACTCACACGATCAGTTTGCAGGAACAACTCATCCGCAAGGATTTGCCGTTTCTGCAATCGGTGATTCCAGGCGACTATCGCCCCGTGTTGGTGAAGGGGCGCGGGAATTATCTGAGCATCCGCAGACTGCGCGCGGCCCAGACAAAGGCCAGTTCCCTACTCGACACATCTGGTGCGATCGATCAACTCATTCAGATTGGCCGCTGGTCGCGTCAAACGACGGATGGGAGCAAGTCCGATCTGCCGGTGCAGCCTTACGAGCCAGTGTGGGACCTGGTGCAAAGCGATAGCGGAAACTGTCTGGGTCGGAAGTGCCCGCATCACAACGATTGCTTCTACTACCAAGCACGCAAGCGCGTCTTCGGAGCGAACATCCTCGTTGTGAATCACGCTCTGTTCTTCGCGGACCTCGCGCTTCGGCGAAGTGGAGGTGGACTGCTTCCCGATTACAGCGCAGTCATCTTTGATGAAGCACACACGCTCGAAGATGTCGCCGCCGATCACCTCGGCCTTGGGCTTTCGCAAGGAGGAGTTGAGTATCTGTTCAATCAGTTGCTTGCGCCGCGAACACATAAAGGGATTCTCGCCACTCTCGGCGACGGCGACGCGGTCGCTCTGCTCGATGCCACACGTCAGGCGAGCGAAAAGTTCTTCATGAGTGTGTACCAGTGGCAGCAGTCGCAGCCGAAGGGCAACGCACCCGCGGCACAGAGCGGAAGCGCTCGCGTGCGTGAGAAGACCATCGTGCCGGACATGCTCAGCGACGAGTTAAGCAAGCTCGGTGACACGCTGCATGAGTTGGCAAAGGGCCGCGAAGTCGAAGAAGAGCAACTTGAACTGACCAGTCGCGGCGACCGGCTCTATTCGATGGCAAAGAACGTCACGGAATGGCTCGGCCAGGAACTCGAAGGTCAGGTGTATTGGGTCGAAGTGAAGCAGGGTCGCGTTCCTCGTGTGGCTCTCAACAGTGCGCCCATCGAAGTCGGCCCGGCACTGAAGCAGCAACTCTACGACAAGGTGCCGAGCGTGATTCTCGCGAGCGCCACTCTCTCCGTTGGTGGAGAAGAGGGCTTTCGCCACTTCCAGAAGCGGCTCGGCCTCAACGACTCCGACACTCGACTGCTCGGCAGCCCCTTCGATTACCACAAGCAGGCCGAGTTGCACCTCTTCAAGGAGATGCCCGACCCAAGCGCGATGAGCGCGAAATACGAGGACGAGGTGCTGAAGAAGATTCCCGATTATGTGGCGAAGACGAAGGGCCGCGCGTTCGTGCTGTTCACCAGTTACGGCTTTTTGAATCGAGCCGCGGCGCAACTTGGCCCGTGGTTCGCCAAGAACGGTTACACGCTGCTCGTTCAGGGGAGCGGGCTACCGACACCGAAACTGTTGGAGCAATTCCGCGAGGCGAAGAAGGCGGTGCTGTTCGGCGTGGACAGCTTCTGGCAAGGCGTGGATGTTCGCGGGGAAGCGCTCTCAAACGTCATCATCACGAAGTTGCCCTTCGCGGTGCCTGATCGCCCGCTGACCGAAGCTCGTCTGGAAGCAATTCAGGAAGATGGAGGAAACCCGTTCATGGACTACCAGGTTCCTCAAGCCGCGATCAAGCTGAAGCAGGGCTTCGGGAGATTGATCCGCACTCAGTCCGACACCGGCATGGTCGTCCTCTTCGACCCCCGCGTGCTGACCAAGCCCTACGGCAAAGTGTTCCTGGAAGCCTTGCCGAATGCAAAGCGCTTCGTCGATGGTGAAGAGGTGCCTGACGGGAAGGGCGGAAAGAGGAAGGTCAAGACGTGAGATGAGCGACGCGGACGACACAAAGCGCTGCCCGGAGTGCAAGAGTACCAACATCTCTCTCTGGAAAGCACACGCGCGATTCGCGCCGAGTGGACAGAGCCGGGCACTGAGGAACTGCCCGTGATCGTGAAGACACTCTGGCTTCGCTGCCGTCGGTGCAAGGCGTCGTGGTTGATCCTACAGCGTGTAACAGAAACTCCACCTCAGGATGCGGGTTGAGGTGCTGGCTGCCCGGGGACACGGACATCACCGGGGTAAGGCGGCGCGTACTCTTCAACTCCGGTAATCTTGTACGCGACATTCACCGGTTCGTCTTGGTAACTGTTCCAAATCAAGAGGTATTGCTTCCCACGAGGCAACAGGCGGCATTCAAAGTCGTACTGACGAACCTGTTCTATCCAGTCGATCGCCACGTCGTCGCCGCTCTCGCTCTCTTGGAATGCGCGGAGTTGCTCTTCAGTCACCACAGCGACATCGACATCCTTGTCGGACGCGATCTCGATGAAGAGTCGGCGGAAGTTCTGACTGAGGGGGCTGCTGCACCCGCCCAAACCTTCAATATTCTCTGCGAACCGAATCACGGCTTGTGTTCCTCTCCTGGGTGGGGACTTGTGTCGGTTTTTGGTTTGCGTGGACGCGGGGCACGCTTCTTCTTGGGTACGCGGTGAAGTTCAGCGGGCGCGTCCGACTTCATCCACGAGGGCTTGTGTTCACCGAACTCGCTCGGTGAGTACAGTTTATCCGTGTGCCGTACGATGAGCCAAGTCAAGATTCCGAGGATGAAGAACGGAAAGATGACCAAGAAGATCACGACGACCCAAAGCAACGAGACGTATTGTGGGTCAGGACCGCGAACGAGTATTCCGGCAGCGACGACTCCCAATCCGTAGACCAGTGTCAGGAATGAACCGATCACCGTAAGTGGATTCCGCATGGGCAGGAACACGGGTTTCTTGGGTCGATCATCATCCGTGGGCATGGCGCTCTCCGGTCAGTTCGGTGACAGGATAACACCTCTTCACGCCAAGTGAGTGAACTCGCCGTCACAATCTGGTTTCACGCTGGCTGTTCGTCGTCGGTGTCGTCGCCCTTGAGGTCCCACGGCACGTTGACTACCGCGATGCGCGCAAGACCGCTGAAGGAGAGATCGCCCTAATGCGGAATCACCCGCTCCCTTGCGGTCGGGGCTCGTTGGTTGGCTGCGATTTCAAGCTCCCCAACGAGCCGCGACCGCAAGGGAGCGGGTGATTCCGCACGCTCCCCAACGAGCCGCGACCGCAAGGGAGCGGGTGAAAGTTCACTCTGCGTAACACCTATCCTCAAGAGAATTGTTGTTCCTCCGGTTGGCGAAATCGAGGATCAAAACACCTGGAATTCAAGCCCTACGGCGTTGGCATCGAATGTCACTCGAAATCGTTCCACTAACCTAGACAGATGTTCACTTTAAGTGTAGATTGGGGAGTGGGTTGGGAGCGATCTTTGACAACCGAACCGCCGAGCCAGGAGAAATCATAAAGGCCACCCCCTGGCTTGATCAAACCCCATGATTTCAAGGAGTTGGGGGCCATAACCGCCACCTCTTTGCACCGCAAAGTGAGAAAAACCCACAAATCATGGGAAAAACAAGAAGAGGAGAAAAGCAGGGGTGGTGGGGGGGAGTCCCGTCCGCAAACTTGAGAGGTCGCGAGGATGGTTGGTGCCAGGAAGGAACTCGGCATTCACACCTTCGGTAAGAACGCGGTGCCGTCTGGTGGGGTGGTGTCGGGTTCGGCAACCGGGAGGATGCGGGCGACGACCGCGGTGATGTTGTCCGGGCCTCCGGCCTCGTTCGCGGCATCGATCAAGGCGCGCGTGGCGCTCTCGGCTGTCGGGGAGCGCTTCAGGATGTCGCGGATGGCATCATCCGAAAGCCCACGGGTCACGCCATCAGTACAAAGCAATAATTCATCTCCCGGATGCAGAGTTGCATGGTAAAGGTCTGGGCTGACTCCTTCAGTTCCTCCTCCGATACAGTTCCATAACGTATGAGCAAATGTGGACTCCGCGGCCTGAGCTTCTGTCATGTACCCTTCATCCACCGCCTTCTGAGCGATCGTGTGATCCTTCGTCATGCGCACGAACTTGCCCCCTCGATGTAGATAACATCGGCTGTCGCCGGCGTGAACCACATACACGCGCGGCCACAGGATGTAAGCGAGTGTGAGAGTTGTTCCCATTCGTCGGAAGTGAGACTGAGACGCGACATCGGAAACTGTCTGCTCGACTGCTTCCACCGCGTGCCTCAACTCCGCTTCGAGTTCCTTCTCTCGGCCGTCCTGATAGCGGTAAAACCACGGCATTGTCTTGGCGACGTACCACGAAATCGTTTCGACAGCCAGTCCGCTGGCCACCTCGCCACCGGCAACTCCGCCCATTCCATCAGCCACAACAAGCAAGTGGCCCGTCACGCCAGCATGCCAGGCGCTCAATTGCGGACCGCTCAAACTCGTCTGAGTCACGCGAAGCCGCTTGCTCAGTTCCGCGATCAGAAAATGATCCTCGTTGTTCTTCCGAACTCGGCCAATGTCGGTCAACCCCGCCGATTCGATAGTGACGCTCATTTGAGGTGACCTCCGTCAAAACGTGAAACTGACGCATGAAGTGCAACATCGGTGCCGAGACAGTTACTTCCCCTTCCGCTTCTTCTTGTTCTGCTTCCTCTCCTGCTTCTTCTTTCGTTGCCGTTCGTTGAAGCGCTGTTTGGCGTTCCCGCGGCTTGTGCCCCACGGCGCTGGGCGAAAGTCAGCCATCGGCGAGAAGCGGCGAGACGGAGGTTCTGGACCCAGGCCCAGATCGTATTTCACGTCGTCCAACTCGCCGCAAATCGTCTCGTCCACGTTGTTCGTTGCGTAGGCCGCCTCGATCGCGGGCCACGCCTCGGTCGCCTTCAGATCGGCCAGGTATCCGATGACAAACGCATTTGCCTCGCGTGTGTTGTTAGTGGCAGTCTCCAGGATTCGACACAACTGCGCGATCGCCTCTGCACGCTGGTCTGGATGCTTCGTGGCTACTTCTTGCAAAACGCGGGCGTACGCATCCGAGACTAGCCCGTGTTGGGGTTGTTCATTCAGTCTCCGACTCGCGAAAACCAGTGCTTCGGGGCCGATCTCTGCCAGTGCTTCAGGAACCTCTTCGCCAATCCAGTCGCTCCAGTCGTTGGCGGTGGCATTCTCCGCGACGAGGTCGAGTAACGGCTCGATTGCCTGTGTCGCATGGAGTTGACCCAGCGCCCGCCACGCGTGAATGTGAGCATACCACTCCGGCTCGTCGGCGAGCAGTTCCTTGTCGCCGAGCATCCGAATCAGATCCGGAATGTGCTCAGACCTGATCCCGAATGCGGTGTAGTCGAGTGCCGATTCGGTGTTCGGATAACCGAGTTTCAGCAGCCCCGCGACCGGCGGATTGTAGCTTTCCATGAATGATACCCTTTAGCGTCTCACTCCCAACTGAATCAACTCGCCAGTGAAGTTCGCCTTCTCACCAACCCACGAGCCGATCTTTCCCCCGCCTCCATTCACTCCCGCCGCGAGTCCGCGTGTGAGGACATACCAGCAGAAGTAACAGTGGTTGCTCGTTGATCCGGGGAGCGCGCTGGGGTCTCGGGCAAGGATTTCATCTCGGATGGCGCTCAATCCCCTCTTGAAGATCGTTCCGACCACCGGATGCTTGCGAGCGAAGGCGATGATCTCTTCCACGCTGTCGGTGTGGATGTTCCCGATGGTCAGTTGATCGAGATCGGAGGCGAATCCACAACACGGCTTCACTTCTCCCTTCGGATTCACGATCAGTGCCTGACCCGGTCCTTCACAATAGTCCTCCTCGAACCAAACACCATCCCACGGATCGCCCGGCAAGCTCTCCGCGCGTTCCACCGTCGCGAGGTGATTCCAGCACGCGGTCATTGTCAGGTCGTCGCTCACCAGCATGAAGCGATGGAGCATGTCCGACCACTCCACGACCGCGTCGAGTGCTTCCGCAAGTCGAAGAATCGGTTCCAGACCCTTGTCCGGCGCTCGACTGGCATAAGAGAGCGAGAGAATTGTGTCTCGGTCGAAGACAATTCGCGTGACACGACAGAACTCGGCGAGTTTCGCAATGTCCATGCCGTGGAACTTGTCCACCGATAGCCCGATCTTACCGCGAAACCCCGCGTCACGCACTTCGGTGAGTACGCCCTTCAGATGTGTCTCGTCACGATGCCAGACGCCGTTGGTCATCAGCTTGTCGAAGCGGAAGCCGAGTTTCGTTGCTCGCTCTGTGAGAGCAACAAGAAACTCCGGGTACAGGAACGGCTCTCCTCCGGTGAAGCCCAGAATCTCGATACCCGCTTCGTGTGCCTGTTCCAGAAAGCGAATCGCGGTGGGGATGTCGAGCCGTTCGGTCCACTCAATCGGCACGCAGCAGTGCGGGCACGCGAGGTTGCACTGGTAAGTGCCCGCGAAGGAGAGGTAGTTCGGGCGGAACGTGCGCGTTCGGCGTTTCACCGGTCGCGCTTCCCCGCGACAGAGCGGTTGTTGGCGTGATTCACTCATGTGGCAAACGGTTCGGGTATCTGGCTCGTCTGTAGTTCAGTGTTCGGGGGGAGTTAGCTCACGGGTCAGCGGTCGTCTTATCTGATTCGTCTGTCCCGCCTCTGTAACGGGTTGTGCTGTTCCCCTCTCGCCATCGTACTCGCCTGCTGTAGATTTCTCCTTGTGGGCTGTCCGGGAAATTGACACAATCTGTAAGGTATCGCGCTTCTTGTGGAGCGCTATCACGGCTTGACATAGGAACCGCCATGCGCGCCTTCAAAACGCGACTGTTGTCGGCTGGTTTGCTCGTCGCTCTGTTTGCCTGGCTGGTGTCGTGGGGCGGACACACGCTCAGCGGTCAGCCAATCCTCCAGCCAGGGCAACCAGGCAAGAAGGAGAAGGAGAAGAAGGAAGATCGCTCCGAACTCGACGAGAACTTGCCATTCGCGCCTCCCTACGAGCGCGACGCCAAGAAACAACTGAAGGCCGCACGCGATTACCTGGAGTTCCAGAATCCGCCGTGGGAGCGCATCTGCCCGCTGCTTCAGAGCATCCTCGACGCCAAGAGCGACTCGTTCTTCGACGTGAAGTACACCGTCGGGGACACGGTTCGCCTCAACCGCATCAGCGTCAAGACCGAGGCCAACCGCATCATCGCGGCGTTCCCGAAGGAAGGGCTGGAATTCTACCAGCAACTCTACGGAGCCACCGCCTCCAAGCAACTCGATGATGCCATTGAAGCGAAGTACGACCTCTCGATACTCGCCGATCTCTCCCAGCGCTACTTCCACACGAAAGCCGGGGCCGAAGGCACCATTCTGCTCGGCACCATTCACCTGGAACGCGGAAATTACCTTGAAGCCGCTTACGCTTTCGAGCGCGTGCTTGGGCGCAAGGACGTGGAGGATCTGCAACTGCTGACCGGCCCCACTCTGTTCAAGGCGTGTATCGCCCTGAAGCGCAGCGGAGACCCGAAGCACACTGAACTGTACACCGCGACCCTGCCGAAACTCGAAAAAGCCGCCAGGACCGGCAATGGCATCCGGATCGGCCGCAAGGATTACAACCTTGACGGGGTCCGTGCGGAACTCGACCGACCCGTCGAACTCGTCCGGCCAACGGCTCTCGTCGGCGAGTGGGCAACAAAGGGTGGCAATCCCTCTCGATCAGGAGTGGTGGACGGTGGACCACCGTTCCTCGATCCAATCTTCCGCACTCCGATGTTCTACACCGGAGACGATGAACCCAATACCTGGATCAAGTCGCAACTCGATGACCTCTTCAGGCGCGACACCAAGACCGCCGCTCGCGGAATCCCGCTGCCGGGAACCTTCCCGGTGACAACAAGCGATCTGCTCATGTTCCGCAGTTACGATGGGATCACCGCGGTCGCCACACGCGACCGGATCGGCAACGGTCGAGTCGTCCGAGCCGGTGAAGTGGTGTGGAGATCCAAGACCACCGGAGGCATTCACCAACTGCTCGATACCGACACGACCGACGACATTGATATGAAGCGCGATGTCCAGAGTTGGTGGGGCACTTACTCCGGTCCGAACATCGGAGTCACCAGTATCCTCTACGAGAATCCACTCAACGGCGGATTGTCTCACGACGGCCAGTACCTCTACTTCGTTGATGATGTCGCCATCACTCCTCCTCCGGTGTTCAACAATCCCGAGTTCGGCATTGTTGGCTTGCAGCAGTTCCGCCAGAGTGGTGATCTGGCCGACATGGTTCGAGCAGGACGATTGGCTGCCGTCGATATGAAGAGCGGGACCGTGAAGTGGGATCTTGGCCGAGTCAAGCTGTATGAAGACGCTCCTCCTCTCCCGACCCGGCTCACCGAGGAAGAAGCCGACAAGACCACCGATGCGTTCCGCCTCTGCCTCGACGCAGTGTTCCTCAGCACTCCTCTGCCTCTCAACGGCAAACTCTATGTGCTGATCGAACAGGGTGGCGTGGTCCGTTTGCTCTGCCTCGACCCGAAGAACCTCGTTCCAGTTCCCGGCCAGACCCGCAAGCCCACGCTCCTCTGGAGCCAGAAACTCGGCCGACCGAATACCTCGCTGCCTCAAGATTCCGTTCGCCGATACCAAAACTGCTTGCTCGCGGCCGGAGAGGGCATCATCATCTGCCCGACCAATTCCGGCGTGGTCATCGCGGTGGACATCATGTCGCGCAGCCTGCTGTGGGCTTACGGCTATCGCCATGTCGAAGACCAAAAGATGGTGATCAACCCACAAACAGGCCGACCGATGCCCAACGTGCAGCTCAAGCCCGACCGCTGGCGTTCAAGTGGGCCGATCATCAGCAACGGTCGAGTGATCTTCACCGCTTACGACTCCCGCATGCTCGAATGCCTCGACCTGCGCACCGGTAAAGTCCTCTGGTCGGTGCCTTACGACTCCAACGACCTCTACGTTGGCGGAGTCCACAACGACCGCGTCATCGTTGTCGGCAAGAACCGGGTCAAGGCGTACCACCTGACCGGCGAGGATAAGGCCAAGCAGGAGCCGAAGTTGGCGTGGGAGTCAGGAGCCATTCCGACCCCGACCGGTCACGGAGCAATGGGCAAGACCGCGTATTACGTTCCTGTCCGACAAGACACCGCCGGTAAGGACACAACACCGGCCGCGGAAATCTGGGCGGTGAACATCGAGACCGGCGCGATTACATCGAAGACAGCGGCGCGCAAGCGCAACGACACTCAGGAACTGGCGAAGTACGGTCTGGGCAACCTCGTGTTCCAGGACGGCATGGTCTTCTCGCAATCGCCCTGGGAAGTCGCGTGCTATCCGCAACTGGAAATCAAGATCGCCGAGATGAACAAGCTTCTGGAGGGCAACGAAAACAACGCGCTTGGCCGACTGGCTCGGGGCGAACTGCGGCTCGACGAAGGGAAGCTCAAGGAGGCCATCGAGGACTTCAAGGTCGCCGAGAAGAACAACCTCCCGCCCGAAAAGCTCCCGCTGTTGCGTGAGAAGCTCTACATCGCTTACACCGAGTTGCTCCGCGCTGATTTCAATAGCTCCGAGTCGTTCCTCGAAGAATACAAGACTCTCTGCGAGGTCACGGCCACCGGAGACGCTCCCGAAGACAAGTTGCGGGCGAAGGAAGAAACCGACCGCCGACAGAGACTCTACCTGTACCTGCTCGCCAAGGGACGCGAGAGCCAGGGGAGGCTCGGAGAAGCGTTCGACCACTACCTCGCGCTTGCCAACAAGGGCGAGGGGAAGACACTGCTCGAAATGCCCGATGAGCCGAACGTCCGCATGAGGCCCGATGTGTGGGCACGCGGACGAATCGAGTCGATGATCCGCAAGGCCACCGACCCCGCTGCCAAGAAGTCGCTCGAAGATCGCATTAACAAGGAATGGCTCCAGGTGAAGGACGCGGGCGACATCAAGCGAATGCGCGAGTTTGTCTCGATCTTCGGGCCGTACTTCGCATCTGGCTCCGAGGCGCAGTTCAAACTCGCCGACATGCTGATTGCAACCAACAACGACGCCGACCTCCGCGAAGCTCAGATGCACCTCGCTCAACTGCGGGTCACCGCCGACGACCCGGTCATTCGAGCACGAGCCACCGAGGCGCTGGCGCAGCTCATGATTAAAAACCGCATGCTCGAAGACGCGGTCGGGCTGTACCTGCAACTCGGCAAGGAATACCCCGACGTTGTCATCCGAGACGGCAAGACTGGTTCGGACTTCCTCACCGACCTGTTGACCGATAAGCGATTATTCCCGTTCCTGGAACCGAGCCGCTATCCACTTCCGGCTCGCGTCAAGGTCGAGGATCGGCAGGGGAACCAGAACATCAGCTACGGCGCGCAATTCGAGATCGAATCGCCACCGGATCTGTTCCCGATGTACCGGCAATGGCGATTTACGCTCGATCAATACTCGTCGCAAAACCGAACCTGGAGCCTGCGCGGATTCGATCGCGGAACGGGCGTCGAGAAAGTCGCGTTCCGCAACATGGTCAACCCGAACATGTATTCGCGCACGGGCCAGCCGATTCCCTACTCGAAGTTCGTGCAGGGATCGGGCCACCTGATGCTCGTTCAACTCGGGCTGACGGTCTACTGCTTCGACCTCGCCGA
>JAKEEV010001019.1 GCA_022616395.1 Planctomycetia bacterium
GAATTTCCGAACGCAGTTCGATGGTCAGGTAGCTGATGCACTTGGTCGCATCGAGCACGAACGGTTCGGGGAAGGCTTTCGTGGGGCAGGCGTCGAGGCACGCGGTGCAGGTTCCGCAGTGCGAGCCGGTGAAGGGTTCATCAACAATCAGTTCCAAATCCGTCAGCACCGCGCCCAAGAAGAAGAAACTTCCGCGATGCGGATTGATGAGCATGGTGTTCTTCGCGATCCAGCCAAGCCCAGCTCGGCGAGCGAAGTCGCGTTCCAGAAGCGGAGCGGTGTCCGCGACTGCTTCCGTCTGGCAACTGGGCATCTCTGCTTCGAGCCACGCGGCCAGCGAGTTGAGTCGATCCCACAGGAACCGGTGATAATCGGGACCGGCCGCGTAGGCCGCGACGCGACCGACAGGCGAACGGCCGGTGTCAGCCGGCTGGTGTGATCCTATCCCTTCCACCAGCCGGCTGACGCCGGCCGTTCGCCCAGAATACTCCATCGCCACCATCACCACGCTGCGCACGCTTTCCAGGATGCTGCGCGGATGTTGGCGCGCATCGCCTTGCGTGTGAAGGTAGTCCATCTCGCCGGCGAATCCGCGACCAAGCCATTCGCGGAAGCGCGCAAAGCCGTCCGCGTCGGTCGCACGCGCGATGCCGACCAGCGAGAAGCCGAGTTCGCGTGCGCGGAACTTGAGGCGCTTGGTCAGGGTCGTCATTGGTCATTCGTCATCAGTCATTCGGAGTCAGCATCCACCTTACAGGATAGCCGAGAACGAATGACCAATGACGAATGACCAATGACTAATGCAGTTGCACTTTCGCGCCGAAGTCCTTCTTCAGCGCGCTGATGAAGTACGTGTGACAGGCCGCGTCGATCAAGTCGGGGCTGAAGTTGACGCGTTCCATGTTGTACTTCGCGATGGACATCATCTGGTCGAGAATGTCTCGCGGATGACACATGCGGAACGGGCGGTTTGTCGGGCGATACCACTTCTGAATCAAGTAGTCTACGCCGCGGGAGTCGTACTCCACGCGCTTTCCGCGACACACCAGTTCCCAGATTTTGCGATACTGCACTTCGTCCGGGTCGCGAATCTCGATCTTGAACTTGATTCGCCTCAAGAAGGCTTCGTCGGCGAGTTGGTGCGGGTCGAGGTTGGTGCTGAAGATCAGTAATTCGTCGAA
>JAKEEV010001020.1 GCA_022616395.1 Planctomycetia bacterium
CCGCGCGAACAGTTCGTCATTGGGCGCGGGTTGCTGCGCCGATTGTTGGGTGGATATTTCGGAATCGAGCCGAGGACCGTGCCCATTGCGTACCTGCCTTCGGGGAAACCTGTCTTGGGCGAAGTGGGCGCGGGCAAATTGATGGAAGATCCCCCGCTACACTTCAATGTCACTCACACCGATGGGATCGCGGTGCTTGCAATCGCCCAGCGCCGAGTGGGAGTGGATGTGGAAGTTGTTCGGCATGTGACCGATGCCGAGGGGCTAGTCAGACGGTACTTCTCCCCCGCCGAAGGAGCGGTGTTTCGTTCGCTCCCCGAACGCGATCGGCCCGCGGCGTTCTTTCGCGGCTGGACGTGCAAGGAGGCCGTCATCAAGGCGGCAGGCGCCACGGTCGGCTGTCTGGCGGAGTTCGATGTGGAACTGCACCCGGAGCGCCCCCCTTGCGTCAATGCCATCCGCGACCCGGAACTGGCCGGAGCTGGTTGGGCGCTGGCGGAATGGGCAACTCCCGGTGGAACGACCACCGCCATCGCGGTCGAAGGCGCTCGAGGCGCCAATCTTCAAATCATCAAGTCGCAAGTCCCAGGTCCAAGCCAGAGTAAACCCTGACTTGAAGACCTGGGACTTGCGACCTTGCCGCAACGTTCAATGACGCTGCGTTTAATTATCTTTAGGAACCAGCGGGTCGCCGACGCCGACGTTGCTCAGATAAGGCGCGGTGGCCTGGTTGATCTTGTCATCGGTCACGTCGAGTCGGAACTTGTAACCCATCCGACTGAAGAAGTCTCGGAAGTTCACGGTGCCAACTCCCTTGTTCTTCCCCTGGTTGACCGCGTCTGTCATCGCAGCGAGCAACTTCGTCTTCTCGGCTTGGTTCGGGTCGGTGATGCTGTTGAGCGGGTAATAGCCCTCGATGATGTAGCGTGTTCGCTCGGTCACCGTGCCGACCCACTGTCGCTTCGTCATGTCGAAATAGGCATCAACCGGGATACCCATTTTGGTCAGGTCGCGAACGACCGTGGCGATGTCGTCGGTCCCGTCTCCGTTGATGTCGAAGATACCGATGAGGGCGATGTGGTCCGCGACTCCCTTGCGCCACACCGAGTTGTACAGCAGGTCGCTGGAGGTGACTCCATCGCGGATCGGGTCAAGTTCGGAGCCGGGCATGATGCGAGCCAGCGAGAGGTTCGCACTCACCACCTCGAACACCTCGATTGACCCCTTCGGAACGAACATCTCGACCGGCTTGTACTGGCCCGAACTGTCCGGGATTCTCAGCACGCGCATTCGAGACTGCCGACCCTTCGACGGGAAGTCCGGCGGCAGGACGGTGAAGGTCAGTCCCGGACGCACACCGACTGCCGAACCGATGTTGATTTCCACCACACCCTCCGGCAACTTCCGCAGAATCTTGCCTTGCGGCTCGTCGTAAGTGAACTGCTCCGCGTCCGGCCTGGTGATTTTGGTGTTGAGCAACAGGTTGTCCGCCTGGAGGTTCTTGATCTGCTCCTCCAGCTTGCCGATCTTGCGCCCCTGAGTGCCCACCTCGAGCGTCAGGGTGGAGATCTTGGCGTTTGCAGCATCCTCGGCCTTGATGAACTTCTCGATTTGAGCGTCCAGGTTGGTGATGACAGTCGAGACGTCTTTCTTGATCTCGGCGGGCAGATCCTTCGCGACCTTCTCGAAGTCCGCTTTGGCCTTCTGAAGCGCTTTGATGTCGCCGTCGATTTTCGAAATCTGGAGCCGGTAGTTATCCCGTTCCTTGCCCGCCGCGTCGTAGGCTACCTCCTTGCCCTTGATCTTGGCAATCTGATCGATCAACCCCTCGGTGGGCAGCGGAGTCGTGACTTTCCCGGTGCTGTCGATCCTCCAGAACTTCAGTTCATCGGGCAGGCTGTCGAGGCCCACGTTCTTGTCGCCGACCTTGTTCACGACTTCGTCGTGAATCTTCTTCAACTCGTCGGTCATCTTGTCGTTGGGCTTTGCCTCGGTCGCGATGAAGTTCTTGTCATCCTCGCTGGCGATGCCCAGGTAGACTTTGTAGACGCGAGCAGCCGTCTGGGCCTCGCGGGCCTCGTCGCGGGCCGTCTTCAGTTCCGTATTGGCTTTCTTGACCGCGTCGTCCTTCGTCTGCTGGTCGGAGTACGACAGGTACCACATCACGCCAAACGCGATGGTGGTCAGCACGAAGAACACCAGCGCGAAGATCAGCGGGACATTTGTCTCTTTTGGCTTTTTGGCCATGGGTTCCTCGGCGCGAGTGAATATGGTTGGCGAAGGGGTTTTGGAGTTGATGGCGCAGCTAAGGCCACACCTTTCACTAATTTGAGCTTAAAGGGCACTCCGGGCCTGTCAACACGAAACAAGGCGTAACTCGGCGCGGCAGCGGCAGTTGTGACGGTCGTAGCAAAGTTCCAAGATCTGGCGAACCGGCGACGTGAGTCGCCGGGGAAGTTCCACGTTCCAAGTTTCACGTTGAAGGTACAAAGCGGAGTAGCTTATCTTCCCCTGGAACTGGGGAAGAGGGAACTTGGAACGAATCCGAGCCGGCCTTGACCACAACCCACCAGACCCGCTAAACTTCCATACACAACCGACTCACTCCGTTTCAGGTCTCTGGATTTCTCAAGCGGTTCCTACCAACAACCGCAACCGTAAACTTTCAGGTTCCCTACATCCAATGCCGGACCCGGCCCCCGCGGGCAGCTTGTATCTGCTAGATGCTCACGGGATGATTTTCCAGATGTTCTTCGGCGTCGGGCAGATGACCGCACCCGACGGTCGGCCCACCAATGCCGTTTTCGGCATGACGCGGGCGCTGATGAACCTCTACGATCGTAAGGCCGATTACCTCATCGCCACGCTCGACCACGCCGAACCGACTTTCCGCACGAAACTCGATCCGAATTACAAGGCTCACCGCGACCCGCCGCCCGATGACCTCGTTGCTCAAGAACCGCTCATTACACGAGTCATGGAGGCGATGCGGATTCCGTTTCTGATTGTGCCGGGCTTTGAAGCCGACGACGTGATGGCCACGGTGTCCGCGGAGGCCGCGGAACGCGGGCTGGATGTTTTCCTCTGCACTTCCGACAAGGATTGCCGACAGCTTGTCACCAGCAAGGTGAAGATGCTGAACTTACGCAAGGATGGCGAAATCCTCGACCCGGCCGCCATCATCGCCGATTGGGGCGTTCGGCCGGACCAGGTGATCGACTTCCAGGCTCTTGTTGGTGACTCTGTTGATAACGTGCCGGGCGTGGTCGGTGTTGGCCCGAAAACGGCCGCGAAGTGGCTTCAGCAATACGGCACACTCGACAATCTGATTGCTCACGCGGACGAAGCACCCGGAGGGCCAAAGGTCAAGCAAGCGCTCAAGGACGCCATCGCCAACGGCAACCTGGAGAAGAGCAAGAAGCTCGTTACACTCGACAAGAAGGTGCCGATCAAGTTCGACTGGGAAGGGTGGAAGCGCAAGGACTGGGACGGTCAACAACTGCTCGAACTCTTCCACGAGTTCGGCTTTCGCGGATTCGCGGAGCGGGTTCGGAAAACACTCGCTGCAAGTGGAGCCAAGAAGAACGCCGAAGCGCTCGCGGTGGCCGGTCTGACACCTTCCGAGGCGAGCGGGGGACGTAAGTCCCCTGATGCAACCGCCACCGATGACGGAAGGGGAATTCCTGGCGCAACACCAGACCCAAGCGAGGACACGAAGAAGAAACCAGCCCGCTCCTCGAAGGCGAAGAAGGGAGACACGCCAAGCCTCTTCGCCGAGGAAGAAGCCGCGGAATCGGCTCTGGCGCCCGAACCTGTCCGCGCTGCGATTCCCGGCGACACCTGGAGCTACGAAGGCTACGAGACAATCGACACGCAAGAGAAGTTCAAGACGTTCCTCGCGGCGTTGAAGAAGCAGAAGCAGTTCGTCTTCGATCTGGAAACAACCGGGCTGAACCCGATCAGTGATCCGATTGTCGGTTACGCATTCTGTTGGGAACCGAAACGCGCGTTCTATTTGCCGGTGCGTGCTCCAAAAGAAGACGCTGCGCTTGATCCAGACAAGACGCTTGAGGCGCTGAAGCCGATCTTCGAGGATGCGAAGATCGAAAAGCGGAACCACAACATCAAGTTCGATCAGATTGTGCTCGCTGCTGCTGGCGTGAAGCTCGCGGGTGTCGCGGGCGATTCGATGATCGCTCACTACTTGTTGCACCCCGGTGAACGCAGTCACGGACTGGACGACTTGACGCTCGATGCGCTCAAGCACAAGAACATCTCGATTTACGAACTGATCGGCAAGGGGAAGAAGCAAACGACGATGGACACGGTGCGCACAGCCCGCGTGCGCGATTACGCCTGCGAGGATGCCGACGCAGCGTTCCAACTGGCCGCGAAGTTGGAACCAGAACTTGCGAGCAAAGGATTCCGCGAACTCTACGACACGGTGGAAGTGCCGCTCATTGCGGTGCTGGCCGAAACGGAGTTCACCGGCATTCGTGTGGATGTTCCCTACTTACAGAAGCTCGGTTCGGAGATGGGGAACGAACTGGAGGGCATCGAGAAGGAAGTTCACACGCTCGCGGGGCGTGTGTTCAACGTCGGCTCACTGAAGGAACTGCAAAAGATTCTCTTCGAAGAGCAAAAGTTGCCCGTGCAGAAGCGAACGGGCATCAAGAACGAGCCGAGCACCGATCAGGAATCGCTCGAACGGCTCGCGGCTCTCGGTCATGCGCTTCCGAAGAAGTTGATCGAGTATCGCAAGCTCATCAAGCTGAAGAATACGTATGTGGATGTGCTTCCTGTCATGGCGGACAGTGCGGGGCGCGTCCACACGTCGTTCAACCAGGCGGCGGTGGAAACTGGCCGGCTGAGTTCGAGCGAACCGAACTTGCAGAACATCCCGACTCGAACGGAGCAGGGGGCGCAACTTCGCAAGGCGTTCATTCCACGAGATGGCTGGAAGCTCGTAACCGCGGACTACTCGCAGATTGAATTGCGGATGCTCGCGCACTTCTGTGGAGATGAAACTCTCCGCGCCGCGTTCGCGGAGGATCGAGACGTTCACAGCGCGGTCGCCGCGCAAATCTTCAAGGTGAAGGAAGCGGATGTCAGCAAGGCTCAACGCGGCATGGCGAAGACGGTGAACTTCGGTGTCATTTACGGAATGAGTGCGATGGGCCTTTCCACACGCCTGAGCATCCCGAAGAAGGAAGCCGAGCAGTTTATCGATGCGTACTTCGCTCGCTATCCGAAGGTGTTGGAGTATCAACAACGCTTGCTCGCCAACGCACACAAGACCGGCGAAGTGAGTACGCTGCTTGGTCGCAAGCGTGCGCTGAACAAGGACGCGATCAACCCGAACTCGCGTTACCAGAATCGCGGACAGGGCGAACGCGAAGCGATCAACTACGAGATTCAGGGTTCGGCCGCCGATCTGATGAAGCGCGCGATGCTGGCGGTGCATGGCAAACTCGCGGCGCGGAAGTTGCAAGCCAAGATGTTGCTCACGGTCCATGATGAACTTGTGTTTGAGGCACCACCAAAGGAAGTGAGCGCCATCGCGAAGCTCGCCCGCGAAGAGATGATCGGAGCGATCAAGCTCGATGTCCCGCTGAAGGTCGATGTCGCCGCCGGCGCAAATTGGCTTGATGTTGAAGATGTGGAATAGCGCGGAACGCGGAGCGCGGAATGCGGAACGAAAACCAAGAATTGCCGCGCAACACTGAGAACGAACTATCTTCCGCTCCGCGTTCCGCGTTCCGCGTTCCGCGCTCGACGAAATCGGTGATTGGCTTGATTGGTGCCATCGGGGCTGGGAAGAGCGCAGCGGCGAAGTGTTTTGCGTCGCGAGGAGGATTGGTGATTGATGGAGATGCTCTCGGACACGAAGCACTCCGTCAACCTGCTATCATCAATACACTCGTGGAGCGCTGGGGCGAACGTGTGCGAAAATCAGACGGCTCACTTGACCGCAGAGCCATCGCGGGAATTGTGTTCGCCAACCCCGATGAGCGGAACGCACTCGAAGCACTGGTGTTCCCTTATATCGGCAAGCGCGTGAAAGAAGAAATCGCAAAAGCGCAAGCAAACCCGTCCGTTCCGTTCGTTGTGTTGGATGCCGCGGTGATGCTCGAAGCCGGTTGGAGCGAGAGCGACAAGATTGTGTTCGTTGATGCGCCGCGTGAGTTGCGCCTTGCCCGAATCGCAACTCGAAGCGGATGGACTGAAGCCGACCTGACCGCACGCGAGTCGGCACAATGGCCCGTCGAGAAGAAGAAAGCCAAAGCCGATGAGGTGATCGTGAATGATCGCGGACCGGTCGAATTGCAGGAACACGTGGACCGTCTGTTAAAGCAGTGGAGCATTTCCTCTGCACCGTAAGTCTGCCCTGTCTGGTTAGTATGGTAGTCCTGAAAGAGTGACCGTGTGATTGCTGAGTGTGGGTTCTGTTCTCCCCCGAGTTGTTGCTGGCGTTCTAGGAGCGCGACCGCGTCTCCCGCCTGTGACGAACCCACCGCTCACTGTTTGAGTGCCCGCCGAGAGGTTTTCCCATGTCTGACACGAAGTCCGAATTCGTCAAGCCTGCCCGCCCCGCGACTCGCGGCCGCGCTCGCAAAACCGATGCGCCCGATGAACCGACAACTCCGGTCGCGCCTGTTGTGACCGAAGTTCCCGAAGACGAAGGATTCGCCGCCGGGATTGTGGATGAAGTTCCTCCGCCTGCGGTCGAGCCACCACCCGCGCCATCAGCGCGCGAAACGCGAGAGACAAGTCGCTCCGACTCGCGCGTGGAACCGCGCCCCGAGGCGCGCGCGGAAGTTGCTTCTCCTCGCATCGACCCCAACGAACACGGCTTCGATGCCGAGACCAACTCCCGCTACGAGGAGATCAAGAAGGGCAATACGTACATCACCGAATTGCAACATATGACAATCGCGCAGCTCCAGAAGGCGTCGCGCGAAGAGGGCATCCCCCGCGAAGATTACATCGGACTGAAGAAGCAAGACCTGATCTTCCGCATCCTCAAGGAACGCGTGAAGGCTAACGGTCTGATGTTCGGCGAGGGCACACTCGAAGTGCTCCCCGATGGCTTCGGCTTCCTGCGTAGCCCCGATTACAACTACCTGCCGTGCCCGGACGACATCTACATCTCGCCGAGCCAGATTCGGCGCTTCGGGCTGCGCACGGGAAGTGTCGTCGCCGGTCAGATTCGCCCGCCGAAGGAGAACGAGAGATACTTTGCCCTTCTGCGCGTTGAAGCGATCAACTATCAAGATCCGGATCTGCTCACGCAGAAAGTGGTCTTCGACGACCTCACTCCTCTTCACCCCGATCGGCGTTTGAAGCTCGAAACCAGTCCAGATGAACTCAACACACGCGTCATCGACCTCATCACGCCCATCGGCAAGGGTCAGCGCGGTGTGATCGTTGCCCCTCCGCGCACCGGCAAGACCGTACTGCTTCAGAAGATGGCCAATGCCATCATTGCCAATCACCCGGAGTGCTACGTGATCGTGCTTCTGATCGACGAACGACCCGAAGAAGTGACCGACATGAGCCGCACGGTGAAGGGGCCAAAAGTCGAAGTGGTGTCGAGTACCTTCGACGAACCACCCGAACGGCACGTGCAGGTCAGCGAGATGGTGATCGAGAAAGCCAAGCGATTGGTCGAGTACGGAACCGATGTGGTGATTCTGCTCGACTCCGTCACGCGACTGGCCCGCGCTCACAACACCGTCTCGCCCGGAAGCGGCAAGTTGCTCTCCGGCGGTCTGGACGCGACCGCGCTTCACAAGCCGAAGCGATTCTTCGGCGCAGCGCGCAACATCGAGGAAGGCGGCTCGCTGACCATCCTGGCAACCGCGCTCATCGACACCGGCTCGAAGATGGATGAAGTCATCTTCGAAGAGTTCAAGGGCACGGGCAACATGGAGCTTCACCTGGATCGCAGAATGGTGGATCGCCGTGTTTACCCCGCGATTGACGTGAACCGCTCCGGCACGCGCAAAGAAGAACTGCTCCGCAACGAGGACGAACTGCGACTGGTTCACATCATGCACCGCATTCTCTCGGACATGAACCCGGTCGAGGCGATGGAACTGCTTCTGAAGCAACTCACGAAGCACAAGACCAATCTGGAGTTCCTCAATAGCGTGACGCTGACGTGAGATCGACAACCTTTTCAGACCGGGGTATCGTGAAGCATGGACGCACGCGACCTGATCGGGAAACGGTGCGTGGTATTCGTGGGTTGCCGAACCGGTGGTGACAGCCGACGGCAAAGCGCAACTTCCGCTTCGCACCGAACCGGATTGCCAACCCCTCACGGACCAATCGTTGGAGGAATTGCTCGACCGCGTCGATGAGTGGTACGATGCACACTACGCTGGTCTCGCAACGACCGGACTGGGCGGGAAGCGATCAAAGAAATCGTGACTGGTTCTTGTTGCTCCATGAGCGCCAAGGATCTCGATCATGAACACCCAAGAGTCTTCCTCTGGCTCACGCGGGATCGCGGACTTGGTGGAAGTCATTCAACTGCTCGCCGCTCAGCAGCAAGCCAACCGCGTGTTCGCAGCTTACGCGAAGGTGCTGCCCGGCACGGTTCTCGATGGCAAATATCGGCTGGAGGAGGAACCCGGTGCGGGCGGCTTCGGTGTTGTGTTCCGCGCCCGGCATCTGGTGTTGGATTGCCCGATTGCCATCAAGGTGTTCCGCACCGCCGAGGAACTGGCGGATGTGCTCGCGAATCTCTCCAAGAAGTTGGAAGACGCTCCGGTCCAGCGCGTCGAACTTCGCGGAGATGAAAACACCTCGCTGATGCCGGCCGTCAAGTGTCCGTCCGAGTAGTGCAGTGAACGCGAGGGAGCCAAGAGTAAAACCAGACCCATCATCAATTCGGGAAACACTTCCCAAACGCTCTGACCAACCGCAGCGGTCCCTTCACCTTCACTTTGCGCCGAAGAATTGCCCACACGATGCTTCGCTCCTTCCGCACAAAGCCCATCCAGGTGTCCGCGTCCGCGGTGATGGCACAATCCGCCTTGCCGTGGAGACCGTCTTGCACAGTCACTTTCTGATCGCGGATCGTGACCGTTGCCTCCGCCGGTTGACTGCCGGTGAACGTGAAGTGATACACCGCGCTGAGCCCGACGCACTTTCCGCGCTGAAATGTAATCGACAACCCGCGCAGGAATCCGCGAATGCTCGTTGCGCGCACGCCGTTGACGCGCCGGAGTTGCTTGTGGGGGAACTTGCGCGCGGTGTACTCCTCCGCGTCCGATCCCGGCACAACGTAAATCGGCTCCTCCTTCTGCTGAAGCGGCTTGACAACCTCATTGACGAACTCCGCGCGATTGTTGAGGAACGGCGGAATCACTTCTTCGCCCGCGGGACACACCGACAGACAATACGCGGCCTTGTAGTTCGGCCCGAACGCCAGACTCTGCCACATCGAAGCGCTCTCGGAGTCCGTCACCCGTTTGCGATACTCCTTGGCGCTTTCGCTCTCGGCGATTGTTTCGACCCAGTCGGTGAAGCCAGCCATGAACTCGCGATAGTTGTGTGTCATGCACGCGGAGGCGTTGAAGTGACCATCCGACCCGATCGCGCCCACCGGACACGCGGCCACACACAGCTTGCAACTGAGGCACGGGTTGTAGTCGAGAGGAATTGCTTGCTCGGTCACATCGGCACCAACCAGAACCGTTCCGAGGATGATGAAGTTCCCGAACCGCGGGTGAATGACGTTGCGGTGAATACCCATGTGCCCCAACCCCGCGGCGACCGCGACCGGCTTGTGCGAGACGATCCAAATCTTGCCGGGGAACTTCTGCATCTCCATCGGGAACCCGCCCGCGGGGTTCATTGCCGGAATGCCTGCCGATTCGAGTTGCCGAACCACGCGGCGAGCTATTTCGTTGACGTGATCGGTCGTTTCGTGGAACTCCAGGTTCGAAGCGGATCGCGCGGGTGAGCGGACCGACTCGCGGTTCATGCGGCAGACGAAGGCGAGCAGCGTGCGCGTTCGCGGAAACGCCGAGAGAATGTCCGCGCGCTGGTCCGCGACTTCCGGGCGGTCGATGGAGACAACGCCCGCGTCATCGGCCCCGGCGTCGAGGGCCAGTTGCTTGAGCCAGGTCGCATCAAGCGTGCGTGAAGTTTCCGCAAGCGCCAGCGGAACACGAGACCGAACCTTCCGCACGGTCGGGTGGTCGTCGAGTGTTGCCATCGCGCGCTCCTGATAGGTGTAGATACAACGAAGTGACTTAAATGAATGGCGACTGAGGAAAGCCGCCAGTCGGGTCATTCATCCGCTGACTGTTCCGCCCAGATTCGCTCGGCAGCGGCGAACAGGCCAGTCAGGTTTTTCGCTCCCAGGCGCTTCCGTAGTTCGGTTTGCGCCTCGCGCCAGACCGGGAGGATTGATGCGACTTTCTCTCGTCCGGCCGCGGTCAGTTCGAGCTTGTGGCTCCGCTTGTCGTTTCCCGCAATCTTGCGCAGCCAGTCGTTGGCGAGCAGTGCTTCCACATCGCGGCTGAGGGTGGACTTGTCCATCACGAGAGTAGCGGCAACCTCGGAGGGAGTCAGCGGCCCGGAATGCCCCACCGCGACGAGGATGTTCACCTGAGCGACGTTGACACCGTGTTCGCGCAGGCCAGCATCGCAGATGCCGCTCACGAGCCGGTTGAGCAATCGCACGCGTACAGCGATACACCCCTGAGCAATTTCGCGGACAGCATCACGGGCGACCATAACACACCTCCGATATTAATTGTAGGTGCAACTAAATGGCAAAGTCAAGCTCCCTCCACGCGAGAACCGATGACTTGGGCGGTGTGAGTGGCTAGTGTGAGGGTGAGTGAACACCGGGAGCAGTTCGCTTTTGGCTATCTTCACTCGCACTCGCACTCACACTTCCGAATGCTCTACGAAGGCGATTTCTCTTCCCCCGCGGGGCGGTTTGTGCTGGTCGCGGCCCGGTTCAACGGGTTCGTGGTCGATCAGCTTGTCGCCGGCGCGGTCGATGCACTCACGCGGCACGGAGTTGGCGAGGATCGGATCGACATCGTTCGCGTGCCCGGTTCGTTCGAGATTCCACCCGTTGCGCAGAGGCTTGGCAAGAGCGGAAAGTACGCCGCGGTGATCTGTTTGGGTTGTGTCATTCGCGGAGACACGGACCACTATGACCATGTCGCGGGCGCGGCCGCAAGCGGCACCGCTCAGGCGTCGGTCAACTGCGACGTGCCGGTGATCTTCGGCGTGCTGACGTGTGAGACACTGGAACAGGCCATCAACCGAGCGGGGGGAAAAGCCGGCAATAAGGGCTTCGAGGCTGCGGTTGCGGCCATCGAGATGGTCAACTTGATGAAGAAACTCTCGTAGGACAGGCATCTTGCCTGTCTGTCTTCGTAGGACAGGCTTCCAGCCTGTCTCTTCTTGTAGGACAGGCATCTTGTCTGTCTGAAGCAATGACAGGCAAGATGCCTGTCCTACGAGAGCCGAACCAGCGTGCGGGGTTGAGCGCGGAGAG
>JAKEEV010001021.1 GCA_022616395.1 Planctomycetia bacterium
CGGTCGGCTTCTCTCCAGCTTGCAACAGCACGAACGTAACGAAGCCGGTGCCGTAGCCATCGCTCTCTGCGTTCGGGTCGTTGGGCGTCTTGTTCTCGTCTCGTCTCTTGTAATCGCCAAGCGACGGCAAACTCCACCCGCCGTCCTTGCGCTGCTTCGCCTTCAGCGCTGTGATGGCTTTCTTCTGCTCCTCGACCGTCATTAAGCCATCGAGTTTGGTCGAAGCCCAGAGCAACATCGCGGAGTGGTGAAGGTCCGGCGGAGGAGTCTTCTTGAAGTACGCCTTCAGCTTTTCGATGCCAGTTTTCGCCTTGTCGGTGTTCGCGTAGTCACCCGGGGCATACCCCACTGCCAGCGCGGCAAGCGTGGCTCCGTAATAGTCATCGTGTTCCAGAGGAGGCCAGTCGCACTTGAGCCACTTCCATTCGCCGGTTTTGAGTTGCACGTCGAACATGCGATCCAGCGCGGCCTTCGTGGTCGCGTGAAGCTTGCCGGTCTTCTGAGCGTCGTTGAAGGAGAGCGCGAACGCGGTCGCGACAACGTAAGCATCCCCGCGAGGCTTTCCGCCCTTCGACCACTTCTCCACATCTTTTTCCAGGAACGCGCGGACTTCCTTCCACCCCTCATCGCCCTTGAGCAGCGGCCGAGCCGTCAGGTACGGCATGTTCGTGTGACAGGTGATGCACTCTTGGTCGCGAGTCCAGTTCACGCCGACTCCGTCGAGGTACTCCGCGGCCTTCGTGAGCGAGAATTGCTTCGCCAGGGCTTCGTCGGGCTTCGTCGGGGCCGGTTGCGGAATATCAGCGGCAGTCGCGGGGAACGTCAGAAGGGGAAGAAGAAGGAGCGAGAGTCGCATGGGAGGTCTCGGTGGTGGAAGAAAGGCGAGCGGGGGGCATAAGCCCCCCGAGTCAACGAACACCTTAACAAACACCTGGCTCACGCGGGCTTACGCGATTTCCTTCAACTCGAAGCCCTTGCGGTATTCGCGGAAGAGCATCGCGTTGGCTTTGTCCGCCAGCGTCTTGTCGCGCATCTGGAACTTCTCGGTCTTGGTGTCGATGACCAGCGTCGGGCCGAAGCGGCCGACCGTCTTCTCCACGTCCACCTTGTTGTTCTTCAGGTGTGCGAGCATCGTGGCGAAGAACTCGTTGGCGTTCTTGTCATCGCTCACCTTCGTATCCTTCCCAATCGGTTGCTCAGTGCCGAGTCGGTAGCTGATGTTCGCCAGGTGGCACAGCGCCGCGGAGAGGTGCCCCTCGGAGATGTCGCAGTTGAGGTCTTCCACTTTGCGGCTGCGGACGGCCTTCACGAAGTTGTCGTAGTGGTGCTGCTCGTCTGCGATGAACGCCATCTCGCCCTTCGCGTTCTTCCCCCAACCGAAGCGAGTCACTTCCTTGCCGCTCTTGTCGTAGGCAATGCCACCGGCATAGTTCGGACACACCACATAGCCTTCGCTGCCAACCCAGATGTTGCCGACCTTCGCGCCCTTGTAAGCGTCCGTGTTCAACCCGCGAACTTCAAAGATCAGTTTCTCGGTGCCGTAGTCGAACACACACAGTTGCGTGTTGGCGGTTTCGCCGTCGTCGATGTAACCGAATCGACCGCCCGCGCTGAACACGCTGTTGGGCATGGTCGTCTTGCCCAGCCCCCAGCGGGCCTTGTCCATTTCGTGAACGCCCTGGTTACCGAGGTCGCCGTTGCCGAAGTCCCAGATCCAGTGCCAGTCGTAATGCACGGTGCCGTTCTTGGGCACATCGCGCTTCGGCATCTTCAGAGGAGCCGGGCCGCACCACAGATCGTAGTCCATCGTCGCGGGCGGCTTCTGTTCGCCTTTCTTCAGGCCAATGTCTCCGATGCTCGGTCGGCTCTTGTAGCACAGCCCGATTGCCAGATCGACCTTGCCGATCTTTCCTCCGCGAACGTAGGCAATGGCTTCGCGCATGCCGGGGTTACTGCGGCTCTGCGTGCCGACCTGACAGATCTTCTTGTACTTGCGGGCCGCGGCGAACATGATCGCGCCTTCGCGGACGTTGTGCGAAGCCGGTTTCTCGCAGTACACATCCTTGCCGTTCTCCATCGCCCACACCGCCATCAGCGCGTGCCAGTGGTTGGGAGTCGCGATGGAGATGATGTCGATGTCCTTGTTCGCGATGACCTTGCGAATGTCCTTCTCGTACTTCGGGGCCTTCCCCTGCTTCTCCTCGATCCGCTTCATCGCGCGACCGATCACGGCCTCGTCGCAGTCGCAGACAGTGACGATCTCGCAGTTGTTCTTGCCGAGGAATCCACCGACGTGGCTCATTCCGCGACCGCGCACGCCAACGACCGCGACCCGCAGCTTGTCGTTCTGAGCTTTCGCGGGAAGGGGAACCGGTTTGTCCTCGGCGCTGGCACTTGCTCCGGCGGCGGCAGCAGCAAGCAGCGCGGAACGATTGATGAACTCGCGGCGGTTGAAGAAGTCCATTTGGGAACTCCCCGGTTTGGTGCCGGAATGTGGGAAAGGAAAAGTGGAAGCGCGAGCGAAGTCTTCACAACAATTTAATCGGACATGGGGAGGAGAAGCAACAACACAGCATGAAGAAAGATCGGAGTCTTCACGCGGAGCGTGAGGTTCTGTAGTGTGGTCCGAGAGCGGGGAGTAGTGTCTTGGCTTTCGCTCGCTTGGCAGTAGTATCAAGGGGTGTC
>JAKEEV010001022.1 GCA_022616395.1 Planctomycetia bacterium
CCAGTGCAACGACGTTCGCCCCGGACGTAGCAACCACACGAAAGAGGCGGTATCGTAATCACCAGCACACATGAGGATTCCCCCTAATGACCGACGAAGCCTCGTTCCTGGCCGCGATTGAGGCGGCACCCAATGACCAGCAACTGCCTCTCGTCTTCGCCGACTGGCTCGACGACCACGGCGACCCACGCGGGCAGTGGATTCGCAATCACTCCCTCCGGCAGTGGATGGGTCCGAAGTTCGAGAACCCCATTCCCAAGCTGCTCGAATCGCTCGCGAAGGAGAAAAAGCTCTCGTCGGTGCGCTACGCGGCATCGCTCATTGGAGAGCCGATCGTGCCGGGGTTGGTGGAGTTACTCAAGCACGAGACGCCACACGTGCGGCGACAGGCGTGCATGGCTCTGCGGAAGATCGGTAAGCGTGCGAAGGCCGCGGTGCCCGCTCTGATCGAGGCGATTGCCGACATCGATCTTTACGTCCGCGAACAAGCGGCAAAAGCGCTCACCGACATTGGGGCACAGGAGGCTACCGGCACGGAACAACTGAAGGCCGCGCTGACCGACGACAACTGGAGCGTTCGGCGTGCAGCGAGCAAAGCGCTCGGCTCGATGCGCGCCAAGGGTGACGTGATCCAGGAACTGATTGAACGCTTTGAAAGCCCCGATGCTGAGGACCGCAAGGATGTGATCGAAGGATTGGCTCAGCTCGGAACGAAGGACGTGGTGGCTCCTCTTGATCGTGCTCTCGATGACCCGGAAGTGGAAGTGCGAGTTGAAGCCGTCCAGGCGCTTGGTCGGCTCAAGCAGGTCGGTGCGGCTACGGCTCTCTGTCGGGCAATGGAGGATCGCGAGGTCGAGGTGCGTGAAAGCGCGGCCGAGCAGTTCGCCGGGTACAGCCGCAATGCGCCCTTCACGCCGGAAGTGGTCGCGGGGCTGACGGTGTTACTGACAGACAAGTCGATCAAGGTGAAGATCGTGGCCACCCGCGGCATCGAACGCGCTGGCACGCTCGGAGCTTCCGCTGCGAGCGCTCTCATCAAGAACCTGGCATACAAGGACGCGGACCTGCGCGCTGCGAGTGCTCAGGCACTTGGTTCGATAGTGCCGGACGACCCCACCGCGCTTGCCGCACTCATCCTGCTTGTTCGTGACCCGAAGCCGGGCGTCGCGTACTGCGCAATCGGAGCACTCAACCGGTGGAAGAAACTCCCGTCCGCCGTTATCGATCCGTTGTTCGACTACATTCAGGCAGCCCGAGCAGCAGCTTCGTGGGAGTACAACATCGGGCAGGCGTATGATGCGTTCGCGAAACTGGAATCGCCCACGCGCGAAGTTATCGACGAGTTGCGGGAGGGGCTTGAGCCATCCGCAGACGGACGGTTCGACTTTTCCTGGCAAGCCGCCCAGGCGCTCGCTGCTCTCGGGCCGGCCGCGGCACCGGCGATTCCAGAGTTGGTCGCTGCTCTGCAAACGAACGAGCGCAGTGACGGCGCGGTGGATGCGCTGATAGCGATTGGCGGAACTGCCATCGAACGCCTCATCGAACAGATGGAGGCGAACAACGCATTTCGAGTTCGCGTACTCGGAATGTCCTGGCGACTCCGCGAGAAGGCTTTGCCGCTTGTGCCGGCGCTTTTGCGAGGACTTGATTCCATCGCCGACGACTGGCAGCGAGCGCAGGTGTTTGGCGCGATCTCGTCGATTGGCCCGAAGGCGACCGAAGCGATTCCGTACATCTTCCGCGCCCTCGCTGAACCACAGACACAGACAGCTCACTACGCCCTGAGTTGTTTGCGAAGCTTCGGAGCGGCTCTGGTTCCTTATCTTCCGCAGTTGATTGAACTCTCCCGCAACCCCGAGCACGCCAACTGGCGAGTCACGTTCGCCGACCTCTTCGCCAGTCTCGCGACCGAAACACCTGGCGTGCAAGAACCGCTCCGCGAGTTGCTTCGCGACTCGCTGCCTGCGACCATCAAATCAAATGACTGGAACGACCGATGGAATAAGCGAAACATTCGGCTCACTTGCATGAGGGGGTTACTCGCGCTGAAGAACGTTTCGATCCTTCCCGATCTTGTTCCGCTCGTCACCGATCCCGAACTGGACATCCGCCGCGACCTGGTCTACTTGCTCAACGATTTCGACACGCCCGCCGTGCTTCCTCTCATTCGAGAGTCGCTGACCGATACCGAGGAGAGCGTGCGGCTTCGAGCCATTGAGATACTCCTGGGCCGAAACGATACTTCGGAGGAAACAATCGCGGCTCTGGTTCACGCGGTGGAGGATCGCGTGCCAAAGGTGCGCTGGGAGGCGATTGACGCGCTCAACAAACTGAAGGTGGGCACCGAGCCGGTTCTTGAGGTGCTTACAAATGCGACCAACGATGAGGACAAGAAAGTCGCCGCCCGAGCCGCCATCGCGCTGAAGAAACTGACGCCGAAAGAAGCCAGGTCGAAGCCCAAGGAACCAAAGACCAAGCCCGCAAAGGAGAAGAAGAAGCCGAAGTGAAGTTTCCGTTACGTCACCCTTTGTTAGTTTTTGATCCCAATGGGCACGAGAATAGCCAGGATTTCAACTCCTGGAAACGGACAGACAACCTGTTCCGTGACCACTTCTACCCCCATTCCACGCATCTGGCTTCCACAAGGATCAGCACCATGTCTGCCTCCCTGTCCGCCGAGGAACCGAACTCCGAAGAGCCGAAAGGGTTGATCGAGAAGCTTGGAGCCGCTCTGCCGGTTGGTCTCACCGCGCTGGCGACCATCTTCGCGTCCATGTCCACCGGAGCCTTGCAGGAAGCAATGTACTGGAAGTCGCAGGCCGCTCAGGATCAGGCCAAGTCCACCAGTCAATGGTCACTGGCCGGCTTCAAGCGCGATCGGGCGCTGATGATGCAAGCCGCCGCGGCACAACTCTACGCCCTGTGCGGATACGCGATCCCGCAGTTCGACTCGACTCAGGACACATCGGACCCGAACACGCAGAAGGCCCTCGCGTGGCTGACCAATAGCAAGGCTGGTCCGCCACCGGAGAGACTGCCGGAGATCGAGGACCAGAGCATCAAGGAACTGCGAGACGCCATCGCGAAGCGCGAGCCGGAAACCGAGTTGCTCAAGAAGGCCGCTCGCGTGGACAAGGCCAAGATCAACAAGACCATCGACGACGCGGAGAAGAAGGTGGAGCAGATCGACAAGGATTGGGAGCCGGTGGTCAAGAAGGCAGAGGGACTCGTTCGTACTCAAACCGCGATCAAGTTGGACGGCAAGGCAACTCCCGAGGAGAAGGCCGCGAAGATCGCCAACGCGCAAGCGGCGCAAGCCGCGGGCTTCGACATGGAAGAACGCCGATACCGCGCCGAGTCACGACTCAATCAGGGCATTGGGTTCCTCTACGAGATTCGCACCAAAGTCAGCGCCGCCGAGAGTGACAGGTACCGCAGGAAGAGCGAGTTTCTTTCCTACGCGATGCTCGTGGCTCAGATTGGTGCGGTCGCATCGTCTCTGGCTCTGGCCCGCAAGCGCAAGAGCGCTCTGTGGTTCTTCGCGGGCATGGTCGGGCTGGTCGCGATTGGTGTCGGCGGGTACGCTCTGATACCTCACACGCTGCTCGGTTTCTAACGAGCGTCGAGCCGTGAGGCCGACGGTGTTCGTTTTCAACGAGCCGCGACCGCAAGGGAGCGGAGTCACGTTACCCGCTCCCTTGCGGTCGCGGCTCGTTTGGAACCGGACACTACCACTGGGTTCGTGTAACAGAGGCACGCTACAACCAAGACTCTTTCTGTAGCCGGGGTCTGTGACCCCGGACCAACCGAAAGACCGGCCTCACAGAGGCACGCTACAACAAACCAAACTCAGACACTACCGGATGGCAACTGGCATAGACAGGTGTTCACTTTAGGTGTAGATTGGACAATGGGTTGGGAGCGATCTTTGACAACCGAACCGCCGAGCCGGGAGAAATCATAAAGGCCACCCCCTGGCTTTATCAAACCCCATGATTTCAAGGAGTTGGGGGCCATAACGGCCGCTTCTTTGCACCGCAAAGTGAGAAAACCCCACAAATC
>JAKEEV010001023.1 GCA_022616395.1 Planctomycetia bacterium
AAACTCAACAAAAATACAGCCACTCAAGCTTCAGTCATTCCGCCTGAAGGCGGACTCCAACAAAGACAACACATTCCTGTTGTACCAGATCGTGTTGATTGGTTTTTGTGGTGGGTCAGAGCGAGGGAATCAGCGATCGTGCGTGTGAGGGCGCCTGCTGCCTCCCCCGACTTGGGGTGGCGTTCCCCTCCCCCCGCCACCCCCCTGTTTTCTTCCCCCTCGCTTTGGCCCAGGTTTCGTGGGGTTTGCTGCATGTTGAGTAGGGGCCATGTGGCCTTTATCCCGAGCAAACGCTGGAATTCATGGGGTTTATAAAGGCCACCCCCTGGCCCCGATGCCTGACGCTTGGCTGGCGCTGGGTTGGGGGTTGCCGGCGCGCAGGAAGGTCGGTCCGGTGTGCCGGTTCCTTCTACCCCCATTCTGCGTGATTACTATACAAAAGTCAACTACCAAATCGGATTTTGCGGAACCCGCCTCAGATGGAAACGAATCAATGCGATTGCGTATGAGACAGCGGAAACCTGTGTTGTCGGAGAGTTCTTTTGCGTGGTTTTCGTTCTAAGCTGTGGCATGACTTCACGCAATCTCATTGCCGTTGGTGGGCTGGCCCTCGTCGGGATTCTGCTGGCCGGGCAGGTTCGGCAGTTGCTTGCCGATCCGAAAGTGTGGCCGCCCGATGACTTTGTCGAATACTGGGCCGTCGCGAAGCTCACCCTCGCGGGTCAGAACGCCTACGACGGTTCGCTTCTCTTGCCGCTTCAGCAACACGCGGGCCGAGACACGCAAGACCCCATTATGATGTGGAACCCGCCGTGGTCGTTGCCCGCGGTTCTTCCTCTGGGTTTGCTCCCAGCACGCGAAGCACAACTGCTGTGGCTTCTGGTTCACCTGGGCGTGACGTGGATCTGTGCGGATCGGCTCTGGCTTCTGCTCGGTGGGAATCCCGCGCGGAGGTGGGTTGGCTGGGGCGTGACCTTCCTCTTCATGCCGACGATTTTCGCGCTCTCAAGCGGACAGATCACCATGTTTCTGTTGCTGGGCGTGGTGCTCTTCCTGGAGTGTGAGCGTCGCGGGTGGCAATATCTCGCCGGAGCGTCAACGGTGCTGGTCGCGATCAAACCTCACCTCGCGTACTTGCTCTGGGTCGGGATTGCCTTCAACGCGCTCGCGCGCGGACGTTGGCGCATCATCGTTGGCGGAGCGGTTACCGGAATTATCTGCGCGCTCTTGCCGATGGTGTTCAACCCGCAGGTGTGGAACCAGTACATCGACGCGATGACCAACCGCACCCCCGAGCAGTGGCTCATGCCGACGATTGGCACCGTACTCAGAATGGCATTCGGCCCGGAATACTTCTGGCTTCAGTTCGTGCCGGTGACTTTGGGGCTGGTGTGGTTCGCGTGGTACTGGTGGAAGAAGAAAAGCGACTGGAACTGGCTCGAACAACTTCCGCTGGTGCTCGTGGTGGCGTTTATCACGGCACCGTATGGTTCGTGGCCGTTTGATATGGTACTTCTGTTGCCCGCGGTGTTTCGACGTGTGATTGAGTGTGGTGCGCTCGCTCCGCGAGCGGTTGCCTTTACCGCTCGCGAAGCGAGCGCACCACACTCACGGCTCGTTCTCGCGGGGCTTGTCGCGGTGAATCTCGGCTGTCTTGTCCTCAATCTGTGCCAGACTGGCTCGTTTTGGTTCTTGTGGGTTTCGCCCGCGGTGCTTCTGCTCTACGTGGTTCACACGAATCGTGCGTGTCGCATGAATACCGAACTTGCACCCGAGACAGTGACGGTGCCGGCATGACACTTCCGCGATGGCTGGGACCGGGCGCGGTCGTGTTCGTGGCCGTCTGGTTGTTATTGCTTGTGGCGGGGAGATCGGCGTTCTTCAAGGATCCCGGTACGTTCTGGCACACAACGACAGGCGAACTCATTCTCAAGGACGGCTTCGTCCGAGCCGATCCGTACACGTTCACTTTTCCCAATCAGTGGTGGGTGCCGTATCAGTGGCTGGGTGAAGTCGGCATGGCATTCGCGCACCGGGCCGGCGGATTCGACACGCAGTTGCTCGGCGCGGGCACACTCATCGCGTGTGTGTTCGCGTGGTTGTCGCTGCGGTTGTTACGAACCGGGTTACATCCGATTCTTGCCGGCGGTGTCATCGCGTTGTCACTGGCTGCGGCAGGTTCACACTTCCACGTCAGACCACACTTGTTCACGCTCGCATCGATGACTCTTATCGGCGTGATGCTGGTTGAAACAGACACAAACCGCCCGCGTCTCAAGCGCCTCGTGTGGCTGGTGCCGCTCTGCGTGTTGTGGACGAACGTGCATGGCGGTGTGTTGGGCGGAATCGGCACAATCGGAATCGCGTTTGCGGGGTGGATACTGTTCTGGCTTCTCGGTCAGCCCTCGCCAGTGAAATCGTGGCGCGAAGTCGGGCTGCTGGCGCTTGTGGGGCTTGGATGTCTCGCAAGTACGCTCGCCAGTCCTTACGGCCTCGACATGGTCAAGACCTGGACCGTCATCATGGGCGCGCCGGAGCTGCGCGAGATCATTCAGGAACACCGCCCGCTCGATGTGACTCAAGTTTCCGCCTGGCCGGTGCTGGCTCTGGCGGTTGTGTATCTGTTCGTGCTCTACGGAGTGAAACGCAGCGCGCTGCGTTTCACCTGGCTGCTTCCGCTTGTGTGGCTTCTGCTCACCTTTAGCCGCTGTCGGCACGCTTCGATATTCGCGGTCCTTTGCGTGGTGACGATCACGGCCATGTGGAAGCACACAACCTGGGCGCTTTATCTGGCCGCGAAGCGCCCGGACCTGTATCAGCCGGGAAGCGCGATCGCGCGCCCGTGGTGGTCGCACGTGTGGTTACCGGCAGTGTTGGTGTTAGTCGCGCTCGTGTTGCAAGTATCGCGGACACCGGTTCCGGTGGTCGGTCACGGCTGGGCGATGCATGACGCAAAGCAGTGGCCGGTCGAGGTGCTCCCCGCGTTGAAGGCACACGAGCCAAAACCGGGTGATCCGAAGAACAAGCTCTTCAACGCGGGGTATATCGACGGCGGATTCGTGATTTATCACGCGCCGGGATACAAGGTGTTCGTGGATGACCGCTGCGAGCTGTTCGGCGGGCCGTGGTTGGTGGAGTTCGTGAACGCGCAGCAGAACCCCGCGTCCGCGCTGGCGAAGTGGGAAGCGGAGTATGGCCCGTTCGATTTTGCTCTGACGCGCACCGGCACCCCGTTCGATGACTGGTTCAAGGCTGCTGCTAAGTCATCTTCTGAAGCGCCTGGCGGATGGAAAGTGGAGAAGGTGACTCCCACCGCGACCTTCTACAGGCGCAGGTGAATCGTGAATCATGTTTGGGTTTAGGGGATTGATAGAGTTTTTAAGACCCTCTCACCCGCCGCTACGACTGCTAAAGCAGTCTGCGGCGACCTCTCCCCGCTAAAGCGGGGCGAGGTGGGCGCGGTTGGTCTTCTCGTGTGGCTTCACGTTGCGCGGAAGCGAAACCTCTGCATTCGGATTCGCTACACGAGATTGGCAAAGCCCACACCTCGCCCCCGCCGTGCGGGGGAGAGGTCGCCGTAGACTGACGCCTTGCGTGAGTCGTAACGGCGGGTGAGAGGGGTCTTTCTCTTTCAACTCCCACAGTCGCCAATTCACACCATCCCTTACACCTCCTGCTACACTGTTGAGATCAAGCGGAGCAGGAGCCACTATGGGGACGTTCGATCTGGCGGTGGTTGGAGGTGGAATCGTTGGGCTGGCGACCGCGTATCAGTTCACGAGGCGGTTTGTCGGCAAGCGAGTCGTGATTCTGGAGAAAGAAGATCAGGTCGCGGTTCATCAGACCGGGCACAATTCGGGCGTGCTTCACTCAGGTATCTACTACAAGCCCGGCTCGCTCAAGGCGATCAACTGCCGCGCGGGGAAAAAGGCGATGGAAGCTTTCTGCGCGGAGGAAGGGATCGCGCACGAAATCTGCGGGAAGGTGATCGTTGCGGTGTCGGAGGCCGATCTGCCTGCGCTTCAGCGCATCCATGAGCGCGGGGTTGCCAACGGTGTGAGCTGCGTGCTCATCGACAAGAACCGACTGGCGGAACTCGAACCTCACGCCAGCGGAGTCGCTGCTCTCCACGTTCCCGAAGCCGGGATTGTGAACTATCGCCAGGTGTGTACGCGACTCGCGGAGAAAGTGCGCGAGGCGGGCGGCGAGGTGGTCTTCAACGCGAAAGTCACCGCGATTCGCTCTCGAAGTGATGGAGTGATCGCTGTGAGTACCGCGGGGGACTTTAGCTCCCGGCAGCTTGTGAACTGCGCCGGGCTGCATTCGGATCGCGTCGCGCGACTCAGCGGGCACAATCCCGGCGCACAGATCATTCCGTTTCGTGGCGAATACTTCGCGCTGAAGCCGAGCGCGTACAGGCTGTGCCGGAATCTGATCTACCCCACACCCGATCCGCGGTTTCCGTTTCTTGGCGTTCACTTCACGCGAATGACTGATGGCTCCGTGGAGTGCGGACCGAACGCGGTGCTCGCCTTCGGCCGCGAAGC
>JAKEEV010001024.1 GCA_022616395.1 Planctomycetia bacterium
CCGGTCGATTTCGTCGTATGCAAGTGGTTCGCGTGGATTACGGAGTATCCAGAGACAAGCTGGTATCGCGCAGCGAAGCCCGAACCCAAACCGGACCCAGAGGCGTTACTGAAAGAAGCCGCTGGCTCCGCCGAACTGCTTCGCCTGTTGCCCAAACCATTCGCCACGCTGAAGGCATTCGACGCGAAAGCGCGCACGGTGACTCTTCTGATCGATGGCGAGAAGACTCCGAAGGTCTGGCCGGTGGAACCGGACGCCGAGGTGAAGGTCGCCGGGTTCTGGGGACGACTCGAACAGTTCAAACCCGACCAGCGCGTGTGGGTGTGGCTGAAACTCAACCGCAAGAAGGTGCCGGTGTCAGTCGTCATGCTCGCGGACGTGCGAAGCGAGCAGTACATTCACGACAAGGTCGCGCTCAAGCCGGGCGAGCGCGATGACAAGTATGACGATCAAGTTCGCTGGATGCGCACACGATGGGCAGATGAGGGATTGCCCGGCACGATGAGTGTCGCTCATCTCTTCAGCGGTGAAGTCGAAGTGCTGATCGACCACGAAGGGATGCGCTGGGCGCGGGCACTTCAGAAGGGCGACATCGTTCACATTTCCGCTGATCCGCCGATCAAAGCCGTGGTGAAGACTGTCTCGCCGTGGCGAGAGCGCACGCAACTCCGCCTGCTGGTCGGCGAACTCGCGGCATCTGACCTGAAGTCCGGCGAACGTGTGCTCGTGAAGATGAAAGAACCCGGCCCGGTGGAGTCCGCCACCTACCCGCCAGACCTTGACCGCACGCGAACGAAGGCCGAGCGCATCGAATGGTTCCTCGCGAGTACCTATTGCACCTGCGGAGTGAAGGGCGATATCTGCACCGGCCACTTCTACACGCTGGCGAGTTGCAATCCTTACGGCTGTGGTGCGCCGGATGCAACCCGCAAGAAGATCAGCGCCTGGATCGACGAGGGGAAGACCGACAAGCAAATCTGGGATGAGCTACTCAAGGAGAGGGGACCGCTCATGACGCGGCCCCACTTGCTCCCGTGAATAGCAAGTGACCAGCGGCTTCCCTCACCAGTTCCGGCCACACGCGACGCACGAGCGCGCACCCGGAGCGATCTTACTTCGACAATGCGGACACACCGGTCCCGTCGTTGGCATTGGCGGACGCGGAGCAGGCGCGGGCGTTGAACCCGATGGCCTGACAACAGGCGGAGGAGTCGCAGGGCGCGGAGGTGGTTTGGTCGTGCCCGAAGGCGATGACCGTGTGGCGGGTTGAGGGACGGAACCCGATGGCCGCGGAGCCGTAGTTGCAGACGCAGGGAGCGGCAGCGGGAACGGATCGTCGTCATCGTCAAGCGACAGAGGCACGGGCGCTGGCTTGCGCGCGGAAGTTGGTTTGGCCGTGGAAGCCGGCGCGTCGGTGTTTTCTCCCCGCGCGGTGCGAACAATCACCTCCACCGAGCCAGCTCGGTGACGCGAACCGTCCCGCACTTCCCCCTCCGTTCGATTGATCGAATCCTCGCACACCACCCGGCCATCTCGAACGAAGAAACGCAGCGCCAGAGCCGGTGCTCCTCGTGCCCAGATCGTACACATCTGGCTATCGCCACCGATCTTCACGGGTTCCGGACCGAGGTTCACCGTAATCATCTCGCTTGAGTTGTAATGCACCTCCAACCACGCCCGGCGGAACGCCAGTTCCACCAA
>JAKEEV010001025.1 GCA_022616395.1 Planctomycetia bacterium
ACACACCCACTGGCAATCTACCATTACTAGACAGCAAAAATCCGTCCAGTAAGTTACTTTTGTATAGTTAACCAACCCCGGCCGCTTCTGAAACAGTCTCTCGTATCAGGAGGCGATTGTTCTCGGTAGAATAGCGACCATCTCACTTATAGTAGCCCGAATCGGTCAGTCGAGAATCGCCATGCCCGAACCTTCGCGCCCTTCGCCGAAGACCGATGGAACGGCCACCGAGTCGCAGGGTCCGCCCGATCAAACCGTTCCGCGAGCCGAAACGGTCTCGGGCGCGCCTCCCAGCTCTGGCGCGCTCGCCGCGCCGAACTTCTCGCCGCCGCAATTCGCGGGCGAGCTTGGCACATTCGGCCGGTATCGCGTGCTGAAGGAGTTGGGCCGGGGCGGGATGGGCGCTGTGTATCTCGGCTACGATGCCTCGCTGGAGCGGAAAGTCGCGCTCAAGGTGATGCTGCCGGACCACGCGGCCAATCCCGACGCCCGCGAGCGGTTCCTGCGCGAAGCCCGCTCCGCCGCGAAGATCAAGAGCGATCACGTTGTTACCATCTTCGATGTCGGCGAGGAGTACGGCATCCCGTTCATCGCGATGGAGTATTTGCTTGGCTATCCACTCGACAAGTACCTGAAGGAAAAGGGCGAACTTCCGCTGCCGCACATTCTGCGCATCGGCCGGGAAACGGCTCTTGGCCTCGCCGCGGCTCACGAGTTGGGACTTGTTCACCGCGACATCAAACCCGGCAACCTCTGGCTGGAAGCTCCGAAGGGCCGCGTAAAGTTGCTCGACTTCGGACTGGCCCGCCCGATGAAGGACGACATTCACCTGACCGGCACCGGCGCGGTGCTCGGCACGCCGGCGTACATGTCGCCTGAACAGGGCCGCGGGCTGAAGGTCGATCACCGCTGCGACCTGTTCAGCCTCGGCGTGATGCTCTACCGGCTGTCCACCGGGAAGTTGCCGTTCACGGGCGACAGCATGATGGCGGTCCTGACCAGCCTCGCGGTCGATACGCCAACCCCCGTGCGCCAACTGAAGCCAGATGTTCCCGAAGCGCTGGAAGCAGTCATCAATCGGCTATTGGAGAAGAACCCCGCCGACCGCTTCCAGACCGCGAAGGAAGTGGTTGACGCCATTCGCGCCATCGAGCATCCGAAGCCGGTTCCGGGCGTGCTGCCGGTTGTCGTCCCGCTGCCGGTTCAGTCGCTGGTGGTGGGCGCGCAAACGCAGAACGTGTGGGAAGGGATTGACGATTCCCAATCTGTCCCGGTCCCACTCGCCACCGGCTCCGAGACAGAATTGCAATCGTCACCCGCTCCAAATCCTCAGCGCACGAAACCCGACCGCAAGCTCTCGAAGCTCCCCGCGATCCTCGCGTGCGCGGTGCTCGTCGTGGCGGTCGTGTTGCTCGCGGTCATGATGTCTTGGCCCAAGAAGGAACCGGTCGCCCAGACCAACGGCAAAGAGAACCCGCCACCTCCACCGGTCGGAAAGCAACCTCCAGAGGCCAAGGACATTGAGCGCGAGGTGACGACCGAGTTGCTCGCCCGCGGGGGGATGACTAATGCCTACCTGATTTTCCCTGACCAAAAGGAAATCAGGGTTACGCAAGCGTCCCAGATACCCGCGGGCGCGTTCGTGATCGACGCGATCAACGTCCACACCCCGTTCACGGATGCCGACCTGAAGCGGCTCGAACCGCTGCGCCGGCTTCGCGTCATCAACCTCCTGGGCGGGCACTCCATCTCAACCGAGGGGCTGCGGTCGGTACTCGAACACAAGTCCACGCTCGGCTGGCTGCGCCTGGACGTCGGACCGACCACCGACGAGGACTTGAAGCTCGTCGCTCAGTTGAGCGAACTTGATCTGCTCGGCCTGAACAAGACGCAGGTCACCGACGACGGCCTGAAGCACCTTGTGACGCTGAAGAAACTCCGGAGACTGGAACTCGCCTACACATCCGTGACGGACACTGCCATCGAGACGCTTGTTGGGTTGAACTCGCTCACGGAGTTGAACGTCAAGAACACGAAACTGACGGAGCCAGGGCTGAAGAAGCTGGCGGAGAAACTACCGGGGTGCAAGATCATCCACGACGGCGGCACGATCGAGCCAACGGTGGTCGCCGACCCCGACCGCAAGGCCGCCGAGTACGTGCTGTTCATCGGCGGCATCGTGCGAGTCAACGGCGAGGCGAAGGACATCAAGGCCGCGGCCGATCTGCCGAAGGAGCGGTTCGCATTGGTTCACATCAACCTCGGGCGCAACAAGAAGCTGACGCGCGAAGGGTTCGCCAACTTCAGCGGCTGCAAACACGTGACGTCCCTGAACCTCGAAGCTGTGGATGTGAGCGATGCGGCACTGGCCCACTTCAAGGACTGCGGCAATCTGACTACGCTCAGTCTGGCCGAAACGAAAGTCGGGAATGACGGGCTGGCCCATCTCAAGGGCTGCAATCAATTGACGCAACTCTACCTGAACGACACGCAAATTACCGATGCGGGGGTTGCCCACTTCAAGAATTGCAAGAACCTGGCAGTTGTGAGACTGGATGGTACGCAGATCGGCAACGCGGCGCTGGATCAGTTCAAGGAATGCAAACGCCTGGTATCCCTCGAAGTGCGGAGGACGAAGGTCACCGCAGAGAAGGTCGTGGAACTCCGCCAGGCGCTGCCGAAGTGCGACATCCAGGGCGACGGCATCATCGAGCCAAAGAAGTGAGCGTCGGGGCGTAAGCCCGACGGTGCGCATTTAACACACCGTCGGCCTTACGGCTCGACGCTCACAAGTCATATCTCGTACGTCAGCGGCACATCGGCGGGCTTTGCGCCCTTGAGACGCAGTTTGGGCTTCTCCAACACAACGGTCGTGTCCGGCGGGACACTCTCTGTTAACCACACGTTCGAGCCGACGATGGCTCGGGCGCCGATTACGGTTTGGCCGCCGAGGATCGTTGCGTTCGCGTAGATAATCACGCCGTCTTCCAGCGTCGGGTGTCGCTTGTAGGCGCCTTTCGCCAGAGTGCCGTCGTCTTCCTTCGTGAAAGAGAGCGCGCCGAGCGTCACGCCCTGATAAAGTTTCACTCCGTGACCGATCTCGGTTGTTTCACCAATCACAACGCCGGTGCCGTGGTCGATGAAGAATCCTGACCCGATGGTCGCTCCGGGGTGAATGTCGATGCCCGTCTTCGCGTGCGCCAGTTCGGTCATCATGCGCGGAATGAATGGCACTCCCAGACCGTGCAACTCGTGTGCAACCCGATAGACCGTGATCGCTTCGAGTCCGGGGTAGCAGAAGATGATTTCGTGATGGCTGCGCGCTGCCGGGTCTCCGCGATAGGCCGCGTCCACGTCCTGTTCAAGCGTCTTGCGCACTTCGGGCAATCGGCGAAGCAGTTCCACCGCCTTCGGCTGAGCCATCTTCTCGCAATCGACGTGTGGCGCTTCCTGGCACAGTTCGTGACGCAGCGCGCGGGCAATTTGCGTCGTCAGCTTGTCGTGCAGTGCATCAACCAGACTCCCGACGTAGTAACCGATATTCCCAATGTGCAGATTCTGACGCCGACCGTAGCCGGGATAAAGCACCTCAAAGAGATCCGCAACTATTTCGGCGACCGCATCACGATTGGGAAGCGGTTCGTGCGCGAGGTGATTCAGTCGGCTGCATTCCGTGTACGTCTCGACCAACTGATCGGTGATCGCGGGCAGTTCTTCCTTCAGCCGGATGTCCGTGGCCATGTGTACTCCGGGTGCCAATGTCTGAATTGTAGTCCTCACGCTCCGCGTGAGGTGTCTTTCCTCACGCGGAGCGTGAGGACTACAATCGATGCAGCTCTACTCTGATCGTAGGAGCGCGACTCGTTCAACGTCAACGCAACCAGGAATCAGGTCGGGTCGCGGGCGATGTGGGTTCACACAATCTGCATGTCGCGTGTGTCACAAGACTCGGCACAAGCCACAGGTCACTTGCCCGCGACAGCGGCAATCTCCCGACGAGGCGCGAGCACTCGGCAGCAACAACGCAAATTCATCGGCGTTACAACCGCCGATATTCAAAGAGTTTGCATCATCAGTGTTGCACAGAAGTGAATTTCTTCGGCGATTGGCACTCCCCCTGCATTTGTAGTTTTTCGCGAGCCGACGCTGAACGGGATGACCGAGCAGAGGGGAGAGGCTGCATCGGTTGACCACTCAGCAAAGGTTTCGCGTACACGACCGCCCGGACACTCGTAGAGGGGAGAGGCTACGAGTGGCTCGGGCGGTTGTTCTTTTGCGCGCCTGGCAGCACGAAGAAGGAGCGCGACTTGACCATCACCTTACGCACTTGGCGGCGCGCTGTCCTTGTTCTCCTGATTCCTGACTCCTGTTTCCTGACTCCTGCTTTCTGACTGCTGACTGCTGACTGCTGACTCCTGATTCCCGTCTCCTGACTCCTCTCCTCTGTCCTCTTTCTCCTCGTCCTCCTCGACTTCGTGTTCGACCTCGCGCACTTCGGCCTTCATGCGCAAGTAGACGAGGTAACCGATCAATCCAATCAGCCATTCGACGATGCGCAGCGACAGGCGGGCGACGATTCCGCGAGTCTCGCTCCGACCACACAGCTTGTATAGCCCCGCGAACGCGGCTTCGCCAACTCCCACACCGCCGGGCGAAATGGGAATCGCTTGCACGATGAATCCGATTGGCGCGATGACCAGGTGTTCGGGGAGTGTAGCCAGCTCCGCGACGTTCTCGGGCGGAAACACTCGCGAAGCGCAGTGGAAGGCGAACACCAGTCCGAAGTGCGCGGCCGCCGAGAGAGCCAGCCCGAAGACGATGACGCGCGGACGCTGACGGTACATCCACACCGCGAACCAGAACTCCGCCAGCGAGTTGCCGATCTTCGGAAACCACTTCAGTCGGCGGGCGAAACGGTCCACTCGCCGTTGAGGAAGATAGCCAAGCAGAACGAAGCCCAGAGCCGTTCCGCCTGCAATGGCGGCCATCACCTTCACCATCCACTGTAAGTCTTTGTTGCCGTTGATGCGCGGATCACCCAGCACCCAGGCAATCGAACCGAGCGCTCCCACGAAGAGAATCAGCCCGAAGAGGCCCATGGCGCGGTCGATGAGCACGGTCGCGACGGCTTTCGTCTTGCGTTCAGGATGCTCCCTGGCGATGAAGTACGCTTTGAGCAAATCGCCTCCGACGGAGCCGGGAAAGAACGTGTTGTAGAACATGCCCACCAGACCGAGCCGGTAAGCGTTTCGCACGCTGAAGGGCAAGTCGAGCGCGCGGACGAGCAAGTACCAGCGGTACAGTTGCAGCATGAGCGCGGCGGCCATCAGCAGAGCCGCGGCCAACAGCCACTCGAAGGCGATAGGCCCCTGGAGCAATTGCCCGATACCCGGAGTGACGGTGTTGGTTTCCGGGTTCGGCTTCGAGTCCCAATACTTGTAGATGACGTAGGCGAGCAGCCCGAAGCCGATCCCGTACTTGGCGAACCCCTTCATCCACTTCGCCGCGTGCTTCTTCACCATCGTCTCCCGTCGAGTACGCGAATGGGGAGATTGTGCTGTTCGCGGGCGGTTCCGTCTAGCTCAAGCGAAAGTTCCGAGTCTGGACGTGGTTGACACCACACTGCCGCGCCGATAATCTACATGCACCAAGGGGGTGTAGCGCAGCTGGTAGCGCGCTTGAATGGCATTCAAGAAGTCAGGGGTTCGACTCCCCTCACCTCCACTTGATCGACTCGAATCTCGTAGTCCACCGCCCAGCGGATGCCTTGTTGCTGCCCGTTCTTCGTTGGAGCGACCCGCAAGGAGCAGCACGTAGCAGTAGCGATTTCGATGGGGACGAGGTAACACTTCTTTACCTGCGGGCAATAGACTCCGAAAAAGTCCACCTGACCGACATAACCCTTTCGGACACAACGCCCCGGCGTACTTCGTGAGTCGATGCTGCACGGATGGAATTGGATAGCACCCTTGATCAACCTCGCCACCTTGCATTGGACTCGGAGAAAGCGCCCGCCATCATCGATCACCAGATCGTACCTCTGGAAGTCGCCGAGGGGCAACAGCACGGTCTTGCCCTGAAGCGTCAAGGCAGCGATGATCTGCGCCCGGCACACCTCGCCGCTCAGACTCGTGTTCCTCATTGTCGTTCACTCACATTCGTGATGGTAATGAGAAGCGCTGGGTGGAGTTGACCATTGTGTCACCAGGTTGGCAAGGACAATAGCCCCGCTTCGGGCAGGCACAAGGGCGGTAGCTCTGTCGGGGCATTCAGAAGGTCAGGGGTTCAACTCCCCTCACCTCCACCTCGCCAAAAAGCCCCGCGAACCAAGGAGTTCGCGGGGTTTGTCTTTTGAAGCGTCACCTCATCCACAGACTCTCTTGGATGCGTCGAACAAGGACATTCTCGCCGAGCATCGCGCGAGGATAATCGGGGTGCTCGGTCGCGATGCTTGCTCGGGTTTAAGTTGGAGTCCCGCCTTTAGGCGGTTCTTACCTGAAGACCGGCTAAAGCTCTGACTCCAACAAAACACTGAAAGCAAACAGCCGGCAGAAGCCGGCTGTTTGCTTTTCAGGAGTCCGTCTGTGGGTCACTGATCTTCGTCTTCCTTGTCCGGCTTGTCGCCGCTCGGCTTCTTGATGCCGCCAGCGATGAGCACCGCGGCCGATTCGTCAGAGTTCATCGTCACGGTCACTTTGTCGCCAACTTTCAGATCGGTGAACTTCCCTTCCTTCTCGCCGATCATCACCTTTCCGCCGGGAGCGAGTTTGAGCACGCGATCGAACTTCTCGTTGCCGACGGTGATGCTGGTGTTGTCGATCTGCTTGACGGTTCCGGTGAACGTGATGCCGGCGACAACGACTTTATTCGCTTCGCGTAACTGCCCGTCCTTCGCGGACGAGAGGTTGAAGGTCACGGTCATGCCCTTCTTGATGGCGTCGAGTTTCACCTCCTTGCCGTCAACGGTGATCTTCGCGTCGGCGGTGATCTTCACCACGATCTCCTTGCCGCTTTCGCCCTTCGCGGCCAGTGTGATCGTGCGCGCGGTGACATCCACCGACGCAACCTTACCGCCGAACTTGAGCGGCTTCTTGACACCGGGCTTCTCGCCGTCGGTCTTGGTGCCGGTCGCGATGGCCAGCGCGGCCTTCTCATCGGCCGTCAGGGTGACCGCGACCTTGTCGCCAACCTTGATGTCGGCGAGCTTCGCATCCTTGCCGTTGACCGTGACCTTCCCAGCAGGACTCAGCTTGAACGTGCGCGGATTCTTCTCGCTCTCAAGCGTGATGGTGTCGGCGGTGACTTCCTTGACGGTCCCGCCGAAAGTGGAGCCAGTCACGCGCAGTTCGGTAATCTGAGGAAGTTCGCCGTCCTTCTTCGCGATTGCGTTGAACGCGGCGGTCGAGTTCTTCGGCACGTCCGCGAGCTTGGCTTCCTTGCCATCCACGAACACCTTCGCGTTGGCCGCGAGCGG
>JAKEEV010000135.1 GCA_022616395.1 Planctomycetia bacterium
GCTGGTAGTGTCTGAGTTTGGCTTTTTGTAGCCGGCCTCTGTGAGGCCGCTCCGGGGTCGCAGACCCCGGCTACAGCAAACTGAGACACTACCCGGACGCTGCTGATGCCATGCCTCGCGTAGAATAGAGGTGATGGCGCGGTGTCCTTGTCCGGCGCGCGGGCTGCACTATCAGTATCGGTAGCCGGGTTCAGCTCTCCGCCGGCGCACGGAGCTTCCCTGATGTTCAGCGAGAATGCCGACTTCGTGGACGAGCAATTCCGACGGTGGCAGCAGAACCCGCAGTCGGTTGAACCCACGTGGCAAGCGTTCTTCTCCGGGATGCAGTTCGCGGGGAAGCTTCCCGGCGCAGCAGGCGCAGTGAATGAGGCGCTGGGTCTCCCCGCGGATGTGAAAGTCCAGACCGGCGTGACTCGGCTCGTGTTCTGGTATCGACAGGCCGGGCACCTTCAGGCTCACACTGATCCACTCTCGACCGAACCGCCCCCCCCTCATCCCGCTCTGGCACTTGAAAACTTCGACCTCACTGAAGCAGACTTCGACCGCACCGTTGACGGAAGCATGTACTTCGGCATCAACGGACCGGTTCGCTTTAGCGAACTGTACGATGCGCTCACGGAGACTTATTGCCGCACAATCGGAGTCGAGTTCATGCACATCGACTCGCTCGAAATGCGGAAGTGGATCGCGAGTCGTATCGAGCCGACACACAACCAGCCCAATCTCAAGCTGAGGCAGAAGTACCGAATTCTGCTGACGCTTCACCAGGCCGAGATGTTCGAGAAGTTCCTGCACACCAAGTATGTCGGTCAGAAACGCTTCTCGCTCGAAGGAGGAGAAACACTCATTCCCATTCTCGATGCCATCATCGAGAAAGGCCCATCGCTTGGCGTGAAGGAAATCGTCATCGGCATGGCTCATCGCGGCCGACTCAACGTACTCGCCAATACCCTGCGAAAGCCGCTCGCGGAGTTGTTCGACGAGTTTGAAGATAACTACCTTCCTCAATCCACGCACGACGGCGACGGCGATGTGAAGTATCACCTCGGCTTCTCCAGTGATGTCGAAACCGCCGAAGGGAAGAAGATTCACCTCTCTCTCGCTCCCAATCCGAGCCACCTGGAGATCGTTGGGCCAGTTGTCGAGGGCCGCGTGCGAGCCAAACAGCAACAGCACGACGACAAGGACCGCACAGCCGGTGTGCCGGTGCTCATTCACGGAGACGCAGCGTTCGCCGGTCAGGGCGTCGTGATGGAAACGTTCAACCTGATGAACCTCGCCGGCTACCGCACCGGTGGCACCATTCACCTCATCGTGAATAACCAGATCGGTTTCACCACCAATCCGAGAGACTCACGCAGCACGCAATACTGCACCGATATCGCGAAGTTCGTGCAGGCTCCCGTCTTCCATGTGAACGCGGAAGACCCGGAGGCGTGTGTGGCGGTCGCGGAGATGGCGTTGGAGTTCCGCCAAAAGTTCAAGCGCGATGTCGTGATCGACATGGTGTGCTATCGCCGATGGGGTCACAACGAAGGAGACAACCCAGGCTACACGCAACCGCTCCAAGCGAAGATCATCGCCAAGAAGCCGCTCATCTCCGCGGTGTACGCAACGAAGCTCGCCGGTCAGCCCGCCGGCAGCGGCGTGACGCCCGCGGTCGCAGCGGACATCGGCCGCGAGTTCGAGGACAAGCTCACCGAGACGATCCGCAACACCGATCTCGTTGTTGCCGAATATCGCAAGCAGTTGGAAGAAGCGCACAAGCAAGTGAAGGAACGACTGAAGAAGGGAGAAGCTCACAAGCGCGGAATGGAAGGCTTCTCTGGTCGGTGGAAGAGCTTCACTAACCGCTACTCGCACGAACCCGTTGCGACCGGCACAAGCGAAAAGACACTCGACCGCATCGCGGAAGCCATTGGCACATTCCCGCCGGGCTTCACGGTTCACCCAAACTTACTGAAGACGCTTCAGACGCGCTCGGAGAACATCCGCAAGCGCGCCACAGTGGACTGGGGTACGGGGGAAACGCTCGCCTTCGGCTCGCTCGTACTGGAAGGCATTCCGGTGAGGCTCTCTGGTCAAGATAGCCGACGCGGAACGTTCACTCAGCGACACGCGGTCGTCGTCGATTACGAAACCGGCTCGGAACGCTTCCCGCTCTCGACGCTCGACCCCAAGCAAGCCCCGTTCGATGTGTACGACAGTTCGCTTTCGGAAGCCGCGGTGATGGGCTTCGAGTTCGGTTACTCGCTCGACTCGCCGGAATCACTCGTGATGTGGGAAGGACAGTTCGGCGACTTCGCCAACGGTGCTCAGGTCATCATCGATCAGTTCCTGACTTCATGCGAATCGAAGTGGAACCGCTCCAGTGGACTCGTGCTGCTTCTGCCTCACGCGTACGAAGGCCAGGGGCCGGAACACTCCTCCGCGCGGCTCGAACGCTTCCTACAGATGTGCGCGGAGGACAACATTCAGGTCGCATACCCCACCACGCCGGCGCAATACTTCCACCTCCTGCGCCGACAGGTGAAGAGGAAGTTCCGCAAGCCGCTTGTCGTGATGACGCCCAAGAGTCTCTTGCGTCTGCCCGCAGCGGTCTCGCCAGTGAGTGAATTCGCCACTGGTCACTTCCGCGAAGTGCTCGACGATCCCTCCGCGAACCCCGATCAAGTGACGCGAGTTCTCGTGTGTTCGGGAAAGGTGTATTACGACCTGGCGAAGAAGCGCGAGGAACTCGGCACACAGGCGGTCGCGATTCTGCGCCTGGAGCAGTTGTATCCCTGGCCGGAGACGCAACTCGCCTCCGCGCTCGGTCGCTTCCGTCGAGCACGCGAATGGGTGTGGGTGCAAGAAGAATCTCAGAACATGGGCGGCTGGACGTTCGCTGAACCTCGACTGCGAGCGCTGAACTTCCCCTTCGAGTTCGTTGGCCGAGACGCCAGCGCCAGCCCCGCGACCGGCTCGCACCACGTTCACGAACAGGAACAGAAACTGCTCGTAGAAGGAGCGTTCGCGCCCACCCCCTCCGGCCCAATCGGTCCGGGTCGCTTCGGCTGGGTGAGTGCCAGCGAGATAGGCGCGGATGACAACGGCGCACCAGACAAGCCAGCAACAACAAAGGTGAAGTCCGGCGACGCAACGGGATAAGTTCTTCGAGTGTAGTCCTCACGCTCCGCGTGAGGTGTTTGAGTGTGGTCCGCACACTCCGTGTGCGGGTCGCGAACGAAGTGAGCGAGATACGCCCACGGACGGCGGTCCGTGGGCGTCTTCATAGCGAGAGGCAGTTATGGCAATCGAACAAGTGAAGGTGCCCCAAGTTGGCGAATCCATCACCGAGGGCACGCTGAACCGCTGGTTCAAGCCAGACGGCGCTTATGTGAAAGCTGACGAACCGCTCTACGAACTCGGTACCGACAAGGCCACGCAGGAAGTCGCTGCGCCCGCGACCGGCGTGCTGGAGATATTGGTGAAGGAAGGCGAAACGGTCACGGTCGGCGCGGTGATCGCGAAGATCGATACAGCCGCAACGGCCCGGTTGCCCGTGGCAAAGCCCGTAGCTCCGAAAAGCACACCAAGTATGTCGAAGCCGCCCGAACAACCCGCGCCCGCGACAGCCATTCCCTCACCAGCCGCAAAGCGCGTGCTGGAAGAAGCAGGCGTGAATACAAGCGACGTAACCGGCACCGGACCCGGCGGACGCATCACGAAGGGTGACGCCATTCTGGCTCAGGAGACAGGAAACAGGAAACAGGAGACAGAGGTCAGAAGTCAGAAGACAGAAGAGCGAACGCCGCCAAACGGCCCGCCAGTTCCTGCACCGACCGGCGACCGGCGCATCACGCGCGAACCGATGAGCCAGGTGCGAAAGCGAATCGCGACTCGACTGCTCGAAAGTCAGACTACCACCGCCACGCTCACGACCTTCAACGAAGCGGACATGACCGCGATTCAGGAACTCCGCGCGAAGTACAACGAGCGTTTCGAGAAGAAGCACGGCGCGAAACTCGGCTTCATGTCGGTGTTCGTGAAGGCCGCGGTGGAAGCACTCAAGGCGTTCCCGCTCGTGAATGCTCGCCTCGATGGAAGCGACATCGTTCACCAACACTTCTACGACATCGGCGTTGCGGTCAGCACGGACAAGGGACTCATGGTGCCGGTGATTCGCGGGGCGGATCAATTGAGCTTCGCGGAGATCGAGAAGAAGATCGCGGAGGTCGCGAAGAAAGCCCGCGACGGCAAGGTGAGCGTCGCGGACCTCGAAGGAGGCACGTTCACCATCACTAACGGCGGCATCTTCGGTTCAATGCTGAGTACGCCGATTCTCAACCCGCCGCAGTGCGCGATTCTCGGTATGCACGCGATCCAGAAGCGAGCAGTTGTGATAAATGACCAGATCGTAATTCGACCAATGATGTATCTGGCGCTCAGCTACGACCACCGACTGATAGATGGCCGCGAAGCTGTGCAGTTCCTCGTGCGCATCAAGGAATGCGTGGAGAACCCGGAACGAATTCTATTTGAGATATAAAGAGGACTAACCACAGAGACACAGAGGCACAGAGAAAACCAAACAGAGAGAATTGTTCTGAATTTCGGTCTTGTCTTCTCTACTCTGTGCCTCTGTGTCTCTGCGGTTAGTCCGTCTTGAGGACAACTCATGGCTGACCAATACGACCTTGTTGTGATTGGCAGTGGGCCGGGTGGGTATATGGCCGCGATTCGCGCCGCTCAGCTCAAGCTGAAGGTCGCGTGCATCGAGAAGCGCGAGAGCAAAGCGTTCGGAGGAACGTGCCTCAACATCGGGTGCATTCC
>JAKEEV010001026.1 GCA_022616395.1 Planctomycetia bacterium
CAACCCACTCCGCAAGAAGTGAAACTCCTGCACGGCCTCGCCCGGCAATTACTCTGGGTCGCCGGGCAGATGAAGAAGGAATCGGAGCCGAAAGAGTGAACGGGTGCGGGAATCGTTTCCGGCACGGAAGACCCCCCATCGGGTCTGAGTCGGGTCGTTCAAACGGGATGCAGATAGCCAAGATTGCCAACATTGCCACATATCCCTTTGGCAACCTGACCACTGGTTGTGTCAGAGTTTCTGACACCGGCGAGGGGTTGAACCCGCCAGCGTCAGCCAGCGAGGTAACTGCCGGACTCCGTTTCCACAGTGAACTCCGTGGCGGTCCTCCCTCCCTCCACTTCCCGCCCGGTTTTGAAACCCACAATCCCGCGCCCTGGTATTGACCCTCTAGACCGGTCGGTCTAGGATCACTCAGGAAGTTAGACCAAGCGGTCTACACCACTCTGTTTGTAGCCGAAATCACGTATCCGATTCCACTTCGGGAGAGATTCATTTTTCGCATGGATGAAACGCCACGAGCCGCGAATTCTTGTGAAGGACTGCACAAGCCGCAGATTCCCTGCCTGAGCGATTCGCCCGAAGGGTTGTCGGAGGTCGCACAAGCCCGACGAGAGCAGATTCTCGACGCGACGGAAGCCATCATCGCGGGGCACGGAATTCAGAAGCTGTCGCTCGGTCGCATCGAACAGCAAGCCGAGATGAGCCGCGGACAACTGACCTACTACTTCCCCACGAAGGAGTCCATTCTTCTTGCTGTTTACGACCGAATGCTCCGGCGAATGATCCGCGAGGCACTGCAAGCGGATGGCCCCAAGCCGATGACGGGGCACGCGTGGGACTGCGCCCAACACGCTCTGAGAAAGCATCTCGATACCGACTGGCCTCCGCCCACGGCCCGTGAGTTGTTCAGTCTGTTGTTCACGTTTCTGGCCCAGATGGGGCATCGAGAAGACTACCGCCGGCGGTTGTCTCAGTGGTATTCCGACTGGCGCGGGTTCATCGCGGCCGACATCACAAGCAGTGTGCCAGAACCGCGCGCTGCGTCTCCGAAAGTGTTGGCCGCGATCATGCAATCACTCTTCCTGGGTCTGGACATCCAGTTGATGATCGACCCGGAGGCGTTTGACCGGCAGGAAATGTTTGAAACTTGCGTGCGGCTGCTGGCCCCGTTGTTTCAACCGACGAATTCCCCCTCGGCCCAATCACAAGAGGGCTAATAATGGCGACTTCCAGTGAATCCCGCCTGACCGCTTCGCCCAATGGCGATCTGGTCAACCGGGTTCAGCAGTTGCGGCTCGATAATCAACTCGGCACTGGTCGCGCGAGTAGTCGCGGATCGTGGTTGCCGTGGGTGTTGTGCGGGCTGCTGGCAATCACCTGGGCCAGCGTTGGAGTGCGCTGGTACAAGGCTGCGCAGAAGACAGACGACACAGGAGGCAGTTCCGCGACGACAAATCAGCCCGGCGGTCAACCCGGCGCACCCGTGGCTCCGGGCGAGATCGTCACGACGCTCAAGGGGACCGTCACGCCGTCGTTGCAGGTGAACCTCAGCCCCGTGGATGTGTCAGGAGAGTTGCTCGAAATCTACTTCAAGGAAGGCGACTCGGTGAAGCAGGGCCAGGTGCTGGGCAAACTCCGAGACACGCGCTACCTCAACGACTTCAAGCGAACGGCGGCGATGCTGAAGATGGCGGAAGCGCGCCTGGCCGACCTGCGAGGCTCGGCGGTTCGTCCCGAAGAACGCAAGCAAATGGTGGCCGAACTCGACGAGGCGAAAGCCAATCTCAAACGCGCCCAGCAAGAGTTGGCGCGACTCAATAGTCAGAAGATGGGCGGCGTGGTCTCAGCACAAGATCTGGAGAGAGCGGAAGCGGATGTTGGGACTTTCACGGCGCGTGTCACAAAACTCGAACAGTCACTGACACTCCTGAACATGGGCGCACGCAAGGAGAAGATCGCGGAAGCCGAGGGGAACGTGGATGACGCCAAGGCCGCGCATGACGAAGCCAAACGACTGCTCGACAACTGCCAAATCCGCGCTCCGATCGACGGGACAGTTCTCACGAAGGCCGCGGACAAGGGGATGCTTGTCAGCCCCATGTCGTTCAATGTCGCAGCGGGCATCTGCTCGATGGCCGACCTCGCCAAACTCGAAGTCGAGATCGATGTTCCCGAACGGCAGATCGTCCGCCTGAAAACAGGTCAGGAGTGCGTCCTCCGACCGGACGCGAACACGAACAAGGTTTATCGCGGAGTGGTGGATCGCGTCATGCCAATCGCGGACGACTCGAAGAACGTGGTGAAGGTGCGCGTTCGCGTCTACTTATCCAAAGACGAGAAACCTGGCTCATTCCTGAAGCCGAAAATGAGCGTCACGACGATCGTGTACAACCGCGACTTCGTGCTCAACCCGGACACTGATTTGTTGTGGGGTGACGAACACGTCGGGCTGTGGAAAATTGGCGAATGGTTGCAGCGGTAAGGGCGAACGGCGAGGCGTAAGCCCGCCGAGTCTGTCGCACTCCCAAAGAGCCGCGACCGCAAGGGAGCGGTTGTGGGTAAATACCCAGCCGGCTGACGCCAGCGGTTCGACGGGAAGCGCGGAGTTTGTCGAACCGCCGACGTCAGCCGGCTGGGTTGCTTCCCGCTCCCTTGCGGTCACGGCTCGTTTGAACACGCTCGGCGGGCTTACACCTCGCCGTTCGCCTCATTGATTGAGGGGAACTGATGTCCGATCCCATCGTGCAAGTTCGCGATTTGCACAAATCGTTCACACGCGGAACCGAACCCATCCACGTTCTGCGCGACTTGACGCTCGACGTGGCCGAGGGCGAGTTCCTCGCCCTCATGGGACCGTCCGGGTCTGGCAAGACCACGCTTCTGAACCTCATCGCGGGCCTCGATCTGCCCACCGATGGCACAATCACCGTCGGGGAGAAGGTCATCTCCGAAATGTCCGAGAGCGAACTCGCCCACTGGCGCACGCGACACGTGGGGTTCATCTTCCAGTTCTACTACCTACTCCCGGTGCTCACGGCTTACGAGAACGTCGAACTTCCCCTGTTACTGCTGCCGCTCACGAAGGACCAACGGCGCAAGCAGGTGGAAACAGTACTCGATCTGGTGCACTTGACCGACCGGATGAACCACCGGCCCGGCCAGCTCTCCGGCGGTCAGCAACAGCGCGTCGGGATCGCCCGCGCGATGGTCACCGACCCGACACTCATCGTCGCGGACGAACCGACAGGCGACCTCGATACCAAGAGCGCGGATGAAGTGCTCACGCTCATGGAGATTCTCCGCGCCCAGTTAAACAAGACCATCATCATGGTCACTCACGACCCGAAAGCCGCCGCCCGCGCCCAGCGCATCCTGCATCTGGAAAAGGGCCAGTTGGTTCACGATACGGCCACCGTTTCGTGAACAGTGATCAGTGATCAGTGATCGAGTTATCAGTGATCAGATCGGAAGAGGCTCCTTGCCCTTCGGCTTGATGACTGATGACTGATGACTGATCACTATTCACTGATTACTGATCACTGATTACTGATCACTGTTCACTGATTACTGATCACTGCTCACGGGAGCCTCCATGTACGGTATCCCGCAAGAAATGGGTCCGATCGGGTTCGACCCGTCGATCTTCCTCCTCTCGGGCTATCTGCTCGGGATGCTCGCGGGGCTGATCGCG
>JAKEEV010001027.1 GCA_022616395.1 Planctomycetia bacterium
ACCCGTCTCCGATTCGGGACCGGCTCCACTCCCTCCAGGGCCTGACGGACCTGATCGGTCGGGAGGTCCACCAACTGGCCCTGGAACTGCGGCCCACGGCGCTCGACGACCTCGGCCTCCAGACGGCGCTGGCGAACTGTGTTGGTTCAGCGTGAAATGGAATTGGCAGGGCGGCGGGTTTGTAAACCTCGCGAGTTCATTGTAGTGATTCTGAGTTTACGGTTTCCTCTTCCCTGTTCCGCGACACCGGGGTCAGGGTCGGCAGTTCGAGGCCCAGTCGTGCGCACAGGTCGAGGGCCGCGTCGTAGGGCGTCTGTTGGGTCGCCTTCGCCCACAGGTCCAATGCGTTGCCCGACTGACCGCACTTGAAGCAGTGGAAAACATTCTTCTGACCATTCGCACTGAAGCACCGACTCGTCCCCGACGTGCTGCCGTGCAACGGGCACGCTCCGCGATGTTGCGACTTCGACACCTCGACGCCGAGCAACTTCAACACCGCCGCGATGCCGATGCGTGACTTCACCGCCTCGAAGTCGATCGTCGGTCGATCAGTGACAACGCGTTGACACTCTGTCGAGTCGTCAGTGACAACGCGTTGACACTCAGTCCCGCCTCCATCAGTGACAACGCGTTGTCGCATCTGTGCGCGACGCTCGCGGGCTGCTGCCAGTTTCTGGTCGCGGGCCGCGAAGATGGCCTTGTCGCGGCCTTCGAGTTTGTCCTTCGGCGTGACGTAGCCGATGGCCGAGTGCAACCGCACCGTGTTGTAGTGCGTGACGTAATCGGCCACGATGCGGCGGGCGTCCTCCAGCGACAAGGGCACGCTCACGCGAATGCTCTCGCCCTTGAGCGTCTTGTGCCAGCGTTCGATCTTGCCGTTGGACTGTGGGTAGTACGGACTGGTCTTCACGTGCGTCATGCCCGCGACGCGGATGAACTCCTTGAAGTCCTTGGCCAGGAACTGCGGGCCGTTGTCGGAGATGATCCGTGGCGTGACACCGGGATGAGCTTCCCGCGCGCGTTGCAAGATCACCTCGATGTCGGACTCTTCCATTTTCTCGCGGATTTCGTGATGCACGATCGCGCGGCTGTAGCCGTCGAGCACCGAGCAGAGGAAGTAGAAGGTGCCGGCGATGTTGAGGTAGCTGACGTCGATGTGCCAGTGACAATGCGGTGTCACTGGCTGAACGAAACCCGTGCCCTTCTTCGAGGACAGTGGCGAGGAACCGGCGAGTAAGTTGGCAGCTTTGAGGACGCGATAGACACTCGTGGGACTGCACGCGACCACGTCGGCATCGAGCATCATGAAGGTCAGTCGTCGATAGCCTTCGAGGGGATGTGCGCGAGCGAAGGTGTGGATGCGGACCTTCTCGTCATCGGTCAGCCAGTGGTCGCGTGGAACAGAAGAGTTGTGCTCGTTGAGTTTGCCGAATCGCCTCTTCCAGTCGTGATACTTGCTGGCGGCGATGCCCACCCAACGAAGCAAGAGTGACACCGGAATGTCACTCTTGCAGGACCAGTCGCGGATGTAATCGACGATTTGGTCACGGGTGTCGTGCGGCACCCACGCAGCGGTCAGCTTTCCCCAAGACTTTTTTTAAGCGTGGTGTGGGCTTCGAGGAGTTCGGCGACGACCTCGTTCTTGCGAATGAGTTTGGCTTCGAGCTGCTCGATCTTCTTGTCCTTGGCATCGGCCTGGGCTTTGGGTTTGCTGTTGGCCTCGAATGCGGCGGCCCCGTTCTCGAAGAAGATCTTGATCCAGTGGTAGAAGGTGTTGACGTGGATCTTGTGCTCGTCGCACAGATCGGAGACAGGCACCTTCTCGCAGAGGTGCTTCTTGAGAATGATGACCTTCTCCGCTGCCGAAAACACACGTGACTTGGACATGGATACCTCCCGTGGGGATTACAATACGCCCCAACCGGGTTCTTCCATTTCCGACTGAACCATAACAGAACGACTTGCCACGCTCTGCGGGGCCGTGGCCGAGAGTTTCGAGAAGGGAACCGAACTATTGAAGGAAACGGCC
>JAKEEV010001028.1 GCA_022616395.1 Planctomycetia bacterium
CGCACGATTCGGTTGTGACTGGCGCGGGCCGGAATTCGCTCGAACTCTCGCTCTCACCTAACCTTCCCTTGCTGTCGTCTCGCACGTTTGACATCTGTTGGGAAGCCCTGGCTACTATCCAATGCCCCGAAGGGCGAAGACAATCGCGATTCCGTCGCTGACGCTTCCGGCTCCGATTCCGTTTCAGTCGCTTACGCTTCCGGCTCTGCTTTACCCCACCTGCTGTTGCAAGAAGTTCACCAACTCACCCAGCTCCAGATCGTTTGCTCCGCAGTCGCGCAAGCCTTTCAAGAATGCTCCGAACGGCAATCGGCGACCGTAATGGGCATCGAGACGTTCGGCCAGCACCACGAGGTCAATCGAAGCCAGCCCAAGGTCCGCGAAAGCGCGTGTCTGAAGATCGACCATGTCGGGGAAATCGCGGTCGGGGAAGGTTCGTCGAACGACTTCTGCCAGATCACCGAGAATGTCGTTCGCGGATCGCATCAGACACCCTCGCCCATTGTAGTAGCGACGACCGTGTCCTTGTGACGCGCGGTCTGGACGCGGATGCGTTCGCGACCAACCGACACGATTAGCTCTCCGGTCTTCTCATCGCGCTCACTCACGGTGCAGCGTTCCACCGGCACTCGGAGCGCATCAGCAGCAGCCAGACACGCAGCACGAGCACGAGCGCCTTTCTCGACTTCCGCAGCCGCGTTCCTGGGCAGCTTCTGAAGTCCAATACCCACGCGCGAAGCGAACGCCGAGAACGCAGCGACCTTCCCCTCCGCGCTCACGACTGTCACTGGTGGAAATGGTTCCGGCCCGGCTTCCCCGCGCGGCTTACAAACGATGTGACCTTCAATCACTTCTGTTTCGATGTCCGCGGGGAACACTCCTCCACTGTGGCGTTGGTTCCACGCGGCCCGCACCGCGTCCTTCGCCAAGAGTCGCGTAAAGAACCAGTCGCTGCGCTCTGAGTCGGTGCCAGACCAAGCGGTGAACTCCGCGATTTCGCGCAAGGTCATGGTCACTCGCACGCCCGAAGCGCGCATCACGGGTTGTTGCAGATCGAGAGGAGGGTCCAGGAAATAGCAGCGTGCTGGAACAGTCGCGTCGCGCGGTTCCGCGTCGTTGACGCGAGTGCTGAGGAAGTATTGATCCTTTGGTCCGAAGAAATTCACATCGCCGAAGGGCAAGTAGAAGCGCCAGTAGTTCGCACCAGTCAATCGGAGCCAGAGTCGGCTGTCTGGAGTGAAAACTTCCAGACCGTGTCGCACCTGGCGCGCGGTTTCTTCTTCGTTGTGCCCGCGTACAAGCATCTCCGTGCCGATTGCCGGAATCAGACCAAAGAACTCCATCCGATGAATGCCAATGGGAAGCAGAATGCGACCGGACCAGTCCGGTTGTTCGAGATGCCAGGCGCCAAGAATGTGCATCGCGGCATCCACAAGCACAGGGTCGATCACGACTCGCGGATCTGGGTTGGAGCGGAACCAGCGGTTGCGCGGTTGCACGAAGAGTGCGCCTTCGATCCCCTCACGTCCGGTGCGGCCGAGCCTGTGGATCATCTGAAACAACGGACCGTGGAACATATTCCGACGCAGGTCTTCGACCGTGGAGTGACACGGGTATTCATCAGTCAAGTGGAAGGGTCGCAGCGGAGGCGGATCGGGGTAAGAATCCGCGAGTACAATCGTCGCCTCGCACGCGGGCTTATTGACACCGTCGGGAAGGAACGAGTTGCCCAGATCGCGTACATCCGCCTTGACTTCCACCACGCCAGTCGTCGGATCAATTGATGCGACCGAGGCGCGAACTTCAAACGTGGTCGGCTCCGGATCGAACGGCACCCACCGCAACATGCGGATGTTCTGGATCGCGATGACAACTTTATCCGGAGCCAGTAGCGAAGCCGCTTCGGACATCGCCTCCAGGCTGAACGTCATCGGCAGAACGGGTAAGCCGTTCTGAGCGGGATTCACGCGGCTCACACCGCGACCGCCGAGCGTGTGGTCGTCCACGTACAGGTCTTCGCGCTCATCCAACTCGCGTCGGAACACAATCTCGCGCCCTGGATCGAAACGTTCAACTCGACCGACGAGGCAGTAGCCCGACTGCGTCGGAAGTGAGGGGTGAGGACTTGGCAGCGAGGAATGAGGAATGAGGAGTGAGGAATCCGCTGGCGCCAATTCCGGGAACGAGAGCAGTTCAGCCGGGAACTCGCGTGGTGTCTGGCGACCGCTGAGGAACGCTTCCATCACCTCGCGCTGAACGTCGAGGAACTGCTCCATCGCATCGAGGTAGCTATTGAGGATGTGTGCATGCCCCACCCCCCCAACCCCCCTCCCTGCAGGGAGGGGGGAGGAAAATCCGGAAGAGTCGAAGTCACCTGTTCGCTCAAACAGCGCATGTCCTTTTTTCTCCCCTCCCTGTAGGGAGGGGTTGGGGGTGGGTCTCTGCGCATACAGGTGCCCCAAGTTCAGCGGAACGTGGTGAGCCACGAGTTGAGCGACCATGTGATTGATTTGCGTTGGGCCGCTTTTGCGTGGCACGTTCGCTGGTATTGCAGCAAAGGATTTGCCGCGCAGGATGTCCTCCACGAACGCCGAGAGATTTCCTCGCGGACCGGCCTCCACGAACACACGCACTCCGTCCGCGAACATCGTCTCGATCATCCGCGAAAACTCAACCGGGTTCACCCAGTGGTTCACCGCGAGCTGACGAATCGCGTCGGGGTTGTCGGGAAACTTCTGACCGGTGGAGCAGCAGTAGACGGGCGTTTGGGGAACATCGAACGGAACAGGTTCAAAGAGTTCGCGGAACGGTCCCATCCATGGCTCGAATAACGGCGTGTGATACGGTCGGCGGAAAGGTAACCGTTCGCAGATCACGCCCTTCTCTGTCAGCGCGACTTCCACCGTCGCGACATGCTGAGTCGGCCCTACCGCGACACACTGATGCGGGCAGTTATCCATCGCGATGATGACCGATCCGCGCGCAACGGCTTCCGTCACTTCAACCACTGCTTGCTTCCCTGCACCGACCGCCAAGAGAGCCACTTCCAGTCCGCCAGCCTCGTCTTCCTGACGCTGCATCATCTCCATGATTTCCGCCAGCCGAGGACCGAGAACTGACTGTGACTTCATCGCGCCGGAAGCGAGGAGCGCGGCCAGTTCGCCCGCGCTGTGACCCGCGACCGCCGAGATCGGAATCTGGAGGTTCCACAGCACGCGGGTAATTGCCAAATCCGCGATCAGCACACCAAAGATGGACGACCCAAGTTTGCGTAACTCGCTCTCGGCGGCAGCGATGGCTTCGAGCGAAGCGCTCGGCGGCAAGTGAAGCAATCGTCGAAGAGACGATTCCGGCTTGCCCGACTCGATCGCGACCTGATCGCACCACGCGAAGGTATCTTCCACCTCCGGGAATACTCCGCAGAGGTCAGCGAGCATGTTCAGATACTGAGCCGCTTCACCGGGGAACAGAAGCGCAACAGTGCCTTGTTCGCTGAGCGGCTGCGAGAAGTAGTAAATGCCGTTGGAGTCGCGGATTTGCTTGGCCTTTTGATCCGCGAGGCGCTGATTGGCTCGATGGAGCTTCGTGAGCAGATCGGCACTCGACGAAGCTACGATGGCCAGCCGCGAGCCGCCCGGTTGAAGCTGCGTCGAGAGCGAGAATGCAAGTTCACCGAGCGCGAGATTGGGTTGACGCTCCACGAAATCGCAAAGCGACTTCACGCGATTCTGAAGGTCCGCTCGATCATCTCCGCGCAAGACGAACAGTTCCGAATCCCACCCGCTGTGAGGTGTGGAAGAGCGCGATTGAGGTTCGGTGAGTGTCGCGGGCATTGGCAAAAGACCAGGGTTGAAACCCCTGGCTATTATCGGTGACACCTTTAGTGTCCAACGACCGTGACCCCAACGGGGTCACCGGAAATAGCCAGGGGTTTCAACCCCTGGCATGAGAACGAGATCATTCCGCGCCCACCGCGACCGGCTCAGCGATCTTGCCGGGCCGGGCTGCTTGTTCGTTGCCGCCAGCGATGAGCACTTCCGGTTCGCCCTTTGCGCCGAAGATCACTTCATCCACCGCGAACCCAGCGCCAACAGCAGGCTCGATGAGTTTCAAACCGCGAGCGACAAGATGCTTCTCCAGATCGGCCACCATACCGACCTTGGCCCACGGCCCCCACGCAACCGAAACCACGCGCCCCGGCCACTTGCGATCCAGATCGCACGCGAGTTTACTCAGCAGTTCGTTGGCCGCGGCGTAGTCCGATTGCCCACGGTTGCCATACCGACTGGTGATGGAGGCAAACAGCGCGAAGAACTTCAGCTTCGCTGGGTCGAGCTTGCGGGCGAGCAACAGTGAGCTATCGACCTTCGTGCCGAAGACGCGGTCGAACGATTCGGGCGTCTTGTCTCGCAGAAGTTTATCTTCGATGACACCCGCTCCGTGAATGACTCCCGTAATTCCGCCTGAGGAGTTGAGTTCATCGAGGAGCGCGCCAAACGCGGCCGGGTCTCGAACGTCCACCACTCGATATTCGACCTTCGAGCCGGTCGCTCGGATCGCTTCGAGGTTTCCGCGCATCTCACGATCTTTCAACAGGCGCTTGTAAGCGGATTCGATGGCTGCGGGCTTGGCGTTCGGCTCGTGCTTCAGAAGTGCAGCCTTGATTTCGGCCTGTGAGGAAAGCGACGCGGTGTCGGCTGCCTCTGGTGTCGGTTCTGGAGAACTGCCGACGAGCACGAGCTTCGAGCCGTAGCGCTCGGCGAGTTCGAGAGCAACCTTCGCCGTGATTCCCCGCGCTCCGCCAGTGATGAGGATTGTCGAATCTGGACCAAGTTCGACAGCCGGAGTCTCTTTGTCGAGCGGGCCGGGTTCGACTTGCCAGGTCACGCGCTGGTCACCATTGCGACCCACTTCAAACGGCCCTTCGGGATCGCCGAGTTCCGCGAGAAGCTGCTCCGCCAGTTGAGTCGCGGGTATGTTGCTACTTACATCCACCACGCGAACGGTCACTTCCGGCCACTCGAAGCCGAGGCATTTCGTGAAGCCCGCGACTCCGCCATGACCGGCGAAGAAGTCCGTGGGGAGATCAGCGCCGAAGCCCATCGTGCCTCCCATCGCGGTGACCGAGAGAAGCACAGCGGGGCCGTTCTTGCCGGAATCACGAATTTCAGTTTCCAGCCCGCGAGCAAGCAAGTAGAGCGATTTCACTTCGCGCCGCGTGCGTTGTTCGGCAGTCTCGTCCGTGGGTGGTTCCGCAAGTGGTAAGAGGTGAATTAGCCCGGAGACTGGGCCGCACGTTTCTCGGACGCGCGCGAGCAACTCGGTCACTGCGGTTGGGTCGGTCAGATCGGCTGCGAATGCTCTGTCTTTCGATTCACCCGGTTCTGCCATGCGAACCAGTGCGGTCTTCGCACCGAGTTCCGCCAGCCGATCCGCGAGTTCCTGAGCGGTGCCGAGCCGGTCGTCGGTAATCAGGATGGTGCCGCTTGGAGGCGTGAAGCGTGGCCGAACCGGTAGCGGGGTGTCAATCAGACGCACGACCAGGCGCTGAACTTCTCCCTGTCGCGCGCCGGGGTGAAGTTCCTGAGACGAGGCGGTTGGGGGTGGGCCATCATGCTTGCCGTTGGCCGATGGTTCGGTCGTGGAAGTGCCAATCGCTTCAGTGACATAGTCCGCGATCCCGCGCAGCGTCTTGATTACCGAGAGCTTCTCCATTTCCAGGTTTGGTTGCTTGCCATCCACGCTGGCTTCGATGGATTCGGCGAGCGCTCCGAGGATTTCCACCCGCTTGATGGAATCAACTCCGAGGTCCGCTTCGAGGTCGAGGTCGATACTCAGAGCTTCCTTCGGATAGCCCGTGCGGTCGCTGACGAGGTCGAGTAAGCGCGCGAGAAGGACTTCGCGGTTGAGTGCTTCTGCGCCTGGCTTCGCAGGGGCTGGTTCCTGAGCGGGAGTAGGTTTGCCGTTCGCTTCCAGTGCCGGTGAAGTGACCGGAGTCGGAGCCGGGTGAGTGCTCGCGTGGCCGTTGGTTGTCGGTTCGGGAATCACGACCCGCGGAGTTTGTTCGCGCGGGGCTTCAGCAATCAATCGATTGGTAGCTCCGAACGGGGTCGGCAGAGGCGTGGATTGTCCGTTCGCGCTCGGCCTGGGTGCGTAGTCCGGGGTGGAAGGTGCATCTGTGCCGTTTGAAGCGCCGAGGAAGCTAAGCATGACGCTCCGCTGCGTGTCGAGGAAGCGAGCCATCACTTCCTGGAATCGCATCATCACCGCGGTCGCTCCATCGGGCGCGGGTTGCGCGTGACCGTTGGCGGATGCGAGTGGCAAAGCAGGTTGATTCTCGTTCATGTTCATCTTCGCTCGGGGGGGCGTGGTGGCTCCAGGCGGGGGGATCAGGTTGCTGAGTCCTGGTGGCTTCGTGCCGGCCACCGGTGCAGCCGGTGTTACGGGTCTGGGCGAACTTTCCTGAATCGCGGGCTTCGTCTTGGGCGCAGTCTCGATCTTCGGAGTCTCGCTCTGGTTTTTGGGTGCGGATTTCGCCAACATCTCCAACGGCTGGCCGAGCAGCCGCGGTTCGGGGCCGTTGAGTGGCCTGCTGCGCACTCCGTTGACCACCCACGTTGTCGGAGACAACTTCGGCTTGCCAGTGTCCGGTCCGAGTGTTGCAAGCTCGAAGGGCTGAACTCCGCGTCCCTGGAAGAGGCGATCAAGATTCACCGCAACACCCGCGGCGAGCAACTGCCCGAATACATGAGTCAGTTGCACCAATCCCGGCCGAGTCTTTACGTCGGTAGCAATCGCGAGGTGTGGTTGGCCCGTCAAAATCTGTGAAGTCAACCCTGTGAGAACCGCCTGCGGCCCGACTTCGATGAACACTCGCGCGCCGGCGTCGTACATCGCGCGAATCTCATCAGCGAAGCGCACCGGAGAGATCAGGTGTTCGGCCAGTTGACGCGCGATGGCCACTCCATCGGCTGGGTGTTGAGCCGCAGAGGTGTTGGAATAGACCGGCTTGCGCGGGGGAGTGAACTTCGCCTTCGCCAGAGCATCGGCCAGCGCCGGCTTGGCGCCAGCGATGAGCGGAGAGTGGAACCCACACGCCACCGCGATCCGCTGAGAACGGATCCCGGCCGCTTGCAACTTCTCGGCCGCGAGTTTCACGCCCGCTTCGGTTCCTGCGATCACGGTCTGAGTAGGCGAGTTGTGGTTCGCGATCCACACATCCGCAATGCCCTTCAACACCGGCTCAATGGCCTCGGCGGAGTTGTCCGCTGCGATCATTCCACCGGGAGCGGTCTTGGCGGCTTCGCGGATGGCTCGCCCGCGCCGATACGACAACCTCAGCAAGTCTTCTTCGCTCAGAGCGCCGGCCGCGGTGAGAGCGACATATTCGCCGTAGCTGTGACCCGCGAAGAAGTCGGCTTCCACACCCAGCGCGGAAAGTAGCCGGAACATCGCCAGGCTGGTTGCGCCAATGGACGATTGCGCGACTTCCGTTCGGCGAAGTTGGTCGCGGTTGGCGGCTTCTTGTTCAGGCGTGAACGCAGACGGTGGATAAATGAGCCGGCCGAGTGGCTTCTCCAGGTCGTTCGCCAGAGTCGCTTCCGCGCGGTCGAGTGTTTGGCGCACTTCCGGGAATGCCATCGTCACTTGCGAGAGCATGTCCGGATATTGCGAACCCTGACCGGGGAACAGGAAGGCCACCTTCGCCACTTTCGCCGCTTGCGGCGTTGCCGGCGTTGCGGCGAGATAAATCCCCCGAGGATCGGTGTATGTGTCTCCCTTTGAGAGAATCGCAAGCGCTGAGTCGAGTTTGTCTTTCAGGTCGTCGAGAGACGAAGCAACGACAGCAAGAAGTAAAGGCTGCCCCTCACCCGGCTCGCTTCGTTCCCCACCCTCTCCCTGTTGGGGAGAGGGCGAAATGCGGCTCGATTGCCAGACGCTTGCTGCGAGGTCTGCCAACTCTGGTGTTGCTCCGGCGGAGAGCGCATCTCGGCACTTCGCAACGTCCGCGCGCAAGGTATTCACATCCGACCGCCGCCAGACGAACAGTTCCGCGGGCCAGTGGCGAAGTCCGCTGTTGGGGCGGTTGAGGAAGTCGCCGGTGTACTCTTCGAGAACCGTGTGGAAGTTCGTTCCTCCAAATCCGAAGGCGCTGACGCCCGCGGTGCGCGGATGTTGAGCACCATTCACCCACGGCCGCGCCTCGATGTTGAGATACAGCGGCCCGCCTTCGAGATTGGCCTTCGGGTTGGGCTTCTCCACCAGTGTCGGAGGCAGAATCTTGTGGTGAAGCGCAAACGCGGTCTTGATAAGCCCCGCGAGGCCCGCGGCACACTTGCTATGCCCAATCATCGACTTGACCGAACCAACTGCGCAGGATTGCGCGTTGCCACCCGCTTCTCGGAAGAGCTGCCCGATCGCGCGGGCTTCGGTCTGGTCGCCGACAACGGTTCCGGTGCCGTGTGCTTCCACCAAACCCACACGCGCGGGCGACAGCCGAGCTTGTGCGTAAGCCCGGTGGAGAGCGCGAAGTTGCCCTTCAGCGCGCGGGGCAGTAAGCCCCTTGTCCCGACCATCGCTTGAAGCTCCCACACCCTTGATGACGGCGTAAATCCGGTCTCCATCGCGTTCGGCGTCCGCCAGTCGCTTGAGAACCGCGACACCTATCCCTTCGGCCAGCACGATACCATCCGCCTCCGCATCAAACGGCCGACAGCGTCCGCGTGGACTCAGAGCGTGAGTTTTGGAGAACGCAACGTAAGCGTAAGGCGTCTGGACCGCGTCCGCGCCCATCACGACCGCGACATCGCTGGTCCCGTTATTGAGTTCGCGCACGCCCGCGTAGAGTGCCGCGAGCGACGATCCGCAAGCGGCGTCAATCGCCATGTTCGGGCCGCCGAGATTGAATCGATTCGCCACTCGACCGGATGCGACGTTCAGCAGAATGCCGGGGAATGAGTCTTCCGTCCACTCCGGCAGAATTCCTTCGCCCAGAGCGATGACTTCGGACGACTTTGTCTTCACGCCGGGGATCGTGTCCATCAGAGGCATACACGAGCGGAAGCCGTACGAGACCGACAACGGCATTCCCCCGCCGCCGATGCCCAAAATGGCACAGGTGCGATCAGCGACTTGAGCAAGACGCCACGACCCAGTGCCCGCGGAAATGGATGTTCGGGATTCTCCTGGGAGTGACCCCTTACTTCCTTCAATTCGGCCTCGGGCACCCGGATCGCGGCCCCCTGGTTGTACATCAAGATAACCAGCATCGGCAAGAGCCTGCCGGACAGCTTCGAGAAGAAGAAGTTGCAGCGGCTCAATGTTCGGGAGGCTCTTGGGTGTAATCCCAAACGTTAGTGGGTCGAAGGGAGTGTCTCCGAGGAACCCGCCCCACTTCGAGATCATCTTGTCCTTGGCGCGCGGATCTGGGTCGTAGTAGAGCCTCCAATCCCAGTGACTGAAGGGAATTTCCGTCACCGCGTTCACCTTGCCGAGAATGTTCTCCCAGTAGGTCCACAAACTGCCGGCCTTCGGATAGAAGCACGATAACCCGATGATGGCGACATCGCACGGCGGAGGAGCTTCTGGTTCCTGGAATGCCGATTCAGAGGCGCTGGGATTCGCAAGCGATGAAGCGTGTGTCGGCTGATTGAGTTGGCGTGCGCTTGCAAGTTGTTGTGTTGCATCGGCGCAGATGACTTGCACGATCCCCGCGACCGTCACGCCTTTCGCCGCGAGCGCAGGCGCGCTTTCCACATCTTGCCCGACAAGCCACACTCCGCGCGCTGGGTCGTCCGCGATCCGTTCGGCAATCGCGTTTCTCCACGCGAGCAGCTTCGCTTCTGGAGGTAGTGACTCGCTCTGAAGGCGCTCTTCGACTTTCGCCAACTCCAGCGCCGAGGGGCTATCCGGGCGAGAGTAGAGGCGATACGACTCGCCGAGTTTGGCTCCGCGAATGAGGGTTTCGCTTCCGTTGAGAGTTGCGATCCGCTGGCGTGCGGGTTCGGCGAGCGATGATTCGCGTGCAAGCAACACTTGCGAATCGAGAACCACCCCGCGTGCTCCCTCTGAGAGATACGCGGCCGCGTTGGAAAGCCCGACTCCTCCGCGCACCCAGATGGGAAGTTTCAAAGCGCGCTGATCCGCGCTCTGTCGCCATTGTTGAAGCAGAACCGAGGAGGAATCGGCCCCGACGCGGCCACCGGCTTCGTTTCCCTTGAGGATGAGGCCGTCCACGCCAAGTTCCGTCGCGTGCCTGGCTTCCGAGAGGCTAATCACTTCGCGCAGGACTTCGATTCCGAGTTCCCGGAGCGAACGGATGCGCTCGGGGAGGTCGGGATGGTCAGCGCCTGCGAGGATCACTGAACTGGGCTTGATCGTGTTTGTGAACAGAGAGAAGAGTTCCGCGGAGTCAGCCGGGAGCTGGACGCCGAAGTTGGTGTGAACGAAACGTGCGAGCTGGGCAAGGAGTTTCGACGCAACCGCGCGATCCCGACACATCTCCAGATCGAGCACCCCGCGCGCAGCGGCCCGCCCTGCGGCGATGGCAAGCGATGGGTCGGCGGCTCCCAACGGGGTGAGTACGATGAGGTCGCGCGGTTCCATCACTCGCCTCGCGTGGGTCTGGACCTCCTGTCCGGGAACACCTGACGGTTCGGGGCCACTCTGTTAGGTGAGGTCGCCGGAGTTTTCGGCCCCACCCGAGCAGTTAGTATCGTAAGTCAGTTGCAGTTTGGCAATTTAGGTAGTGTGGAGAGCTATGGCATATTTGGAATTATTTACAAGAGTTCACGGCAAATCCGGGCACTCCCCACAACACGGGTCAATCAGGTTATATCGAGAGCAGCAGTCGTGCCGGTAATCGCGCTAATCCAGGCAGGGCGGGAATGCCGATAACTCCGGTGAATCGGGCTGTTCCA
>JAKEEV010001029.1 GCA_022616395.1 Planctomycetia bacterium
GATCCGCTTCATCAAGGCCCGCTGGTGGTCCGGTCGAATGCGGGCACGATGGTTCGCGACTCGCAATAGCGGGAATGGGTCAGCGGGTTTGGCAACGATCTCGTCGATGCAGCCCACAAACTCGCCGCCGACGGGTTCACCCATGAGCCACGAGTAGGCAGCAAGCTGATCGGCGTGGTCTGGTTCGCCGTCTTCCATCGCCCCAGCGTGGATTTCCAAGCCGTGAAACTGCTCAGCTAAGAATTGCGGATGCGACTTGCCGTGCGACTTACTTTGCTTGTCCTTGAGATCAACGTAGCCATCGCGACACAGCCGGTAGAACTTGGTGGGACTCTGAGCGTTCTTCGAACAGTAGCCGCGCACTTTCCAATCGAGGATCACCGGCTGACCGGCCAGCGTGAATCGGCAGTCGGGCTTGCCAAGGAACGGCACGCCTGCCAGTTCTCCATGCACCGTGAACTCGAATCGCGGCGGCATGTCGCTATCCTGGAGCAACTGAAGCAATTCGTCGTAGGCACCGCTTGCCTTGTACGACTTGAAGACGTACCAACTGTTCTCGATGCACCAATCGCGATTGTGTTCCTCAACCTGATCCTCGAAGATCGCTTGAAACTCGAACTGCGGATCGCTGCCCGGCCCGAACAAGGTCGCATGTAGCTCACTCTTGACGCGAGCGTCGAAGCCTGAGCCGATCGCCATGAAGTTCAGCTGCGGCGTCTTTGGAAGTCGGTGATCGCACAGATGCCGGACGTAAAACTCTTCGCGATCCTTGTGCCAGAGGCTCACCGAAGAGTGGGAAAGGTAGCTCGGTTGCCTCATTCTTCAATCCTCGCCCGCCAGTACCGCGCTTCCTTGGGTACGCCGTCGTCTGTGAGTTCGCGGTATTTGAACGTCACCTTCGAACCGAGATAGAAGCGGTGATTACCGCTCGTTTGATCGCGGCACTCTTCGCCGGGATGCGCGGCGGCCCATTTGTGTGCCACGTCGGACAGCCGCCGTTCTTCGAACGTCATGCCGGTGCCAAGCCGGAATTCGACGCCGTTCCACTCCACGATCAGCGCTCCGATATGGCCGAGAAGGTTCCCGGTCTTACCCACTTCGCCGGCGACAAAGCCAATCACTGTCGCTTCGTCATCACAGAACGGCTTGTGCTTGAGGATTCCGTTATGTCGCTTCGGCGTCCAACATGCGGACGGGTCGCGAATCATCACGCCCTCACCGCCTTGATCGAGGATTCCCGACAGGTATTGCTCAAGCATCAAGCAGGCTTCCGCTTCGTCGTCGCCCAAGCGAATCTGACGATGGAGGAACACGTGATCGTTCTCGGATTCGATCGCGGCGTTGAGGAGCGCAAGCTCTTCGGCGAAGCTGCAACTCTTCGCCGCGGAGAACTGCATGTCGGGCACACGATCCTTGTGCTTCAGCAGCCAATTCAGGATTGACTCTTCGTCGATCGTCACGTGCATGTTCGCGTTCTTGATCTCACCGCTGGCGAACAGGCAACCCATCGGCGGCGAACTGTAGACGGCGTATTTGATCTGACGCCACTCATCGTCAACCGGC